>NZ_JBHYVA010000870.1:0-3053 GCF_042750055.1 Streptomyces sp. NPDC059456 | reverse complement strand
GAGCTCGCCCTGGGTCTCGTGGGCGCGGTGTTGTGTCTAAGAGAACGGGGTCACCCCTGTCCGCCGCCCGCTCAGCTGTTCTCCCCGGTGACCTGCTCCCGGATCAGACCGCGAGGGCGATGGCCTCCATCGCCCGGTTCTGCCCGGTGCTGCCGATGGCCACCTCGTAGGCGTAGCCGCTCCAGCCCGTCCAGCCGAAGTTGGAGAAGTGGCCGTTGGCGCTGACACCGGTGCCGGTGCTGATGACGAGGGCCTCGATGTTCAGGCCCCGGCCCGTCGTGCCGACGGTGACGTTCTGGCCGTCGGCGGCACAGACCTTGTTCTGCCAGCCGATGTTCTGGACGTGCGCCTGCACGCAGAGGCCGCCGGTGCCGGCGGTGGCGACGGTCAGCGCCTCGATGCCGAGGTTCTTGCCGGTGGTGCCGGCCATCGCGCCGTTGCAGACGCTCCCCTGCCAGCCGATGCTCCGCACGTGCGCCTGGTAGCAGATGGCGGTTCCGGAGGCGGCGGCCGCGGCATCGGCCGCGCTGGTGCCCGCGGCGGAGGCGGGAGCCGCGAGAGCCACCGTGCTGCCGACGGTGAGCGCGACGGATGCGAGAACGGTGCCGAGTGCCTTGCGCATGGGACCCCCAGGTGATGAGCGGGCGGCTGCTGCCGTCCCGGTGGGCCCATTCCGCCATGCACACACCGTCGAGTCAATCTTTAATGAAATCTCCGAGCGGCACCTCTGCGTCGGTTTCGGCGGGAATAATCCGTATTGTTAGGCGGTTTCCGGTCCTCCTGTCAGGCTGATTGGCTCGATCCGATCTCCTGGATTTTCAGTAAAGGTTCACAAGGTGAAGGGGGTGTGGGAGGCCGCGGCGCACCGGGGCGCCGCCGGGAGGGCTCGGCCGTAACCGTTTCGCGGGGGAGGCGGTCGGCTCGGTACGATTCAGGCGCGCGGCCTTCGCCCGCGCATCCCTCCCCCAGCTGCCGCTGGGAGGGACCCCAGAGTCAGGAGAGACCGGTGTCAGACGTCCGTGTGATCATCCAACGCGATTCCGAGCGGGACGAGCGCGTGGTGGCCACGGGCACTACGGCGGCCGAGCTCTTCGCCGGCGAGCGCACCATCGTCGCCGCGCGCGTCGCGGGCGAACTGAAGGACCTCGCGTACGAGGTGAAGGACGGCGAGACCGTCGAGCCGGTGGAGATCTCCTCCGAGGACGGCCTGAACATCCTGCGCCACTCGACCGCGCACGTCATGGCGCAGGCCGTGCAGGAGCTCTTCCCCGAGGCCAAGCTGGGCATCGGCCCGCCGGTCCGGGACGGCTTCTACTACGACTTCGACGTGGCCCGGCCCTTCACCCCGGAGGACCTGAAGGCCATCGAGAAGAAGATGCAGGAGATCCAGAAGCGGGGCCAGCGGTTCTCCCGCCGCGTCGTCACCGACGAGGCGGCCCGCGAGGAACTCGCCGACGAGCCGTACAAGCTGGAGCTCATCGGCATCAAGGGTTCCGCGTCGACCGACGACGGTGCGAACGTCGAGGTGGGCGGCGGCGAGCTGAGCATCTACGACAACCTGGACGCCAAGACCGGCGAGCTGTGCTGGAAGGACCTCTGCCGCGGTCCCCACCTGCCCACCACCCGCAACATCCCGGCCTTCAAGCTGATGCGCAACGCGGCCGCCTACTGGCGCGGCAGCGAGAAGAACCCGATGCTCCAGCGCATCTACGGCACCGCCTGGCCCTCGAAGGACGAGCTGAAGGCCCACCTCGACTTCCTCGCCGAGGCCGAGAAGCGCGACCACCGCAAGCTCGGCAACGAGCTGGACCTGTTCTCCGTCCCGGACGAGATCGGCTCCGGCCTGGCCGTCTTCCACCCGCGCGGCGGCATCATCCGCCGCACCATGGAGGACTACTCGCGCCGCCGGCACGAGGAGGAGGGCTACGAGTTCGTCTACTCCCCGCACGCCACCAAGGGCGCGCTCTTCGAGAAGAGCGGCCACCTGGACTGGTACGCGGAGGGCATGTACCCCCCCATGCAGCTCGACGGTGGTACCGACTACTACCTCAAGCCCATGAACTGCCCGATGCACAACCTGATCTTCGACGCGCGCGGCCGCTCCTACCGTGAGCTCCCGCTGCGCCTGTTCGAGTTCGGCACCGTGTACCGGTACGAGAAGTCGGGCGTGGTCCACGGCCTGACCCGGGCCCGCGGCTTCACCCAGGACGACGCGCACATCTACTGCACCCGCGAGCAGATGGCCGACGAGCTCGACCGCACCCTCACCTTCGTGCTGAACCTGCTGCGCGACTACGGCCTGACCGACTTCTACCTGGAGCTGTCCACCAAGGACCCGGAGAAGTTCGTCGGCTCGGACGAGGTCTGGGAGGAGGCCACCGCGGTCCTCCAGCAGGTCGCCGAGAAGCAGGGCCTCCCGCTGACCCCCGACCCGGGCGGCGCGGCCTTCTACGGCCCGAAGATCTCCGTGCAGGCGCGCGACGCCATCGGCCGCACCTGGCAGATGTCGACCGTCCAGCTCGACTTCAACCTGCCGGAGCGGTTCAACCTGGAGTACACCGCCCCCGACGGCTCCCGCCAGCGCCCGGTGATGATCCACCGCGCGCTGTTCGGCTCGATCGAGCGGTTCTTCGCCGTACTGCTGGAGCACTACGCGGGCGCCATGCCGCCGTGGCTGGCCCCGGTCCAGGCGGTCGGCATCCCGATCGGCGACGGGCACGTCGAGTACCTGCAGGAGTTCGCCGCCGCGGCGAAGAAGAAGGGCCTGCGGGTCGAGGTGGACGCCTCCTCCGACCGGATGCAGAAGAAGATCCGCAACCACCAGAAGCTCAAGGTCCCGTTCATGATCATCGTCGGTGACGAGGACATGGCAGCGGGCACCGTCTCCTTCCGTTACCGCGACGGTTCGCAGGAGAACGGCATCGCCAAGGACGAGGCCCTGGCCAAGCTGGCCAAGGTCGTCGAGGACCGCGTCCAGGTCTGACCGGCGCAGTCGCGTCAGTGAGGGGGCCCCCGGGCAATGTAGGGCCCCCCGGGGCCCGCCACCGGGGGCC
>NZ_JBHYVA010000869.1:0-3055 GCF_042750055.1 Streptomyces sp. NPDC059456 | reverse complement strand
TATTGAAACGGCGACCACCGATATATACACTCTAATTTTCGTCGGCAGCGTCTGATGTTTATAAGAGACAGCACCACCCGCGGCAGCCCCGCCCGGGCGGCGATCCCGGCGCCCTCCCCGGTGGCCAGCACGAACGCCGGGATCCGCAGGCCCTCCGCCGGGTGGGCGTGCACCTCGGGATGCGCCTGCTGGGTGCCGTCCAGCCAGCCCAGCAGCTCCGCGAGCTGCTCCTCGAACCGGTCGGCGTCCCCGGTGCCGCGGCCCAGCGCCCGCCGGATCCCGCCCGTGAAGCCGACCGAGCGGCCGAGCCCCATGTCGATCCGGCCGGGGAACAGCGACTCCAGCACCCCGAACTGCTCCGCGACCACCAGCGGTTGGTGGTTGGGCAGCATCACCCCGCCCGTGCCGACCCGGATCCGCTCGGTCGCCCCGGCGACGGCCGCGGCCAGGACGGCGGGCGCGGAGCCCGCGACGCCGGGGACGCCGTGGTGCTCGGACACCCAGAACCGGTGGTAGCCGAGCCGTTCCGCCGCGCGGGCGAGCTCCACGGTGTCGCGCAGGGCCTGCGCGGGCGGGTGCCCCGCACGGGTGCGGGACCGGTCGAGGAGGGAGAGTCTGGGCATCACACCAGGCTGTAACGCACGCGCGCCGTCAGGATTCCCTGCCTACCCTGACCCGCATGAGTGAGCGCAACGACCGCCGGCCGCTGGCCGTCTTCGACATCGACAACACCCTGGCCGACACCGACCACCGCCAGCACTTCCTGGAGGGCCGCCCGCGTGACTGGGACGGCTTCTTCGGTGCGGCCCCCGCCGACCCGCCGCTGGCCCGCGGGGTGGCGCTGGCATTGGAGAGCGCCGCCGACTGCGAGATCGTGTACCTGACCGGGCGCCCCGAGCGGTGCCGCGCCGACACGGTGGAGTGGCTGGCCCGGCAGGGGCTGCCCGGGGGCCGGCTGTGGATGCGCGGGAACCAGGACCGCAGGCCGGCCCGGACCACCAAGCTGGAAGTGCTGCAGCGGATCGCCCGGGGCCGGGAGGTGCGGATGCTCGTGGACGACGACGAGCTCGTGTGCCGGGCGGCGCGCGCCGCGGGCTTCACGGTGGTCCTGGCGGACTGGGCCGCGGACGCGCCGGAACTCAAGTCGGCGCAGGAGGGGGAGGGCCGCACCTGAGCCCGGGCTCAGTCCTCGCCGTCGAGGCGGAAGCCGACCTTGAGCCCCACCTGGTAGTGCGCCACGGTGCCGTTCTCGATGTGGCCGCGCACCTGGGTGACCTCGAACCAGTCGAGGTTGTGCAGTGTCTGTCCCGCCCGGGCGATCCCGTTGCGGACGGCCTGATCGATGCCCTCGGGGGAGGTGCCGACGATCTCGGTCACCCGGTAGGTGTGGTTGGACATGGGGTCTCCCGACAGTGGGGTCTTGTGCCTCGTTCCACGGTGCCCCAGTAAGTCGGTTTCCGCGAACTTTGCCGGAACAGTCCCGAGCGAAAGGCCCTTGACCCGCCCATTGGTCTATGCCAATTTCAAGCCATCCGGGATCGGCCTCCAGAAGGTGACGTTCGTGAAGATGCGCTTCCTCGCCGTGTGCACGGCCCTCGCGGCCGCGACCGCCCTCACCGGCTGCAGCCTGCTGGGAGGATCGACCGGAGGGAAGCAGAAGGTGACGCTCTGGCTGATGAAGGGCAGCGCGTCGGACGCCTTCATCACGGACTTCACCGCCTCCTTCGAGCGGGAGCACCCCGCCGTCGACCTGGACGTGAAGATCCAGGAATGGACGGGCATCGGCGAGAAGGTCAATGCCGTGCTCGCCGGCAAGGGCACCGAGAGCGCCGACGTCATCGAGGTCGGCAACACCCAGGTCGCCCAGTACATCGAGACCGGCGGGCTGTCCGAACTCACCCTGGAGGGCCTGCGCGAATGGGGCAGCAGGGACTGGCTCAAGGGCCTCTCCGATCCCGGGAGCATCAACGGGGCCCAGTACGGCGTCCCCTGGTACGCCGCCAACCGCGTGGTGATCTACAACAAGGGCCTCTTCGCGGAGGCCGGGATCAAGACCCCGCCCAGGAACCGGCAGGAGTGGATCCAGGCCACCCAGAAGCTCGACAAGGGCGGCCGGCAGGGCATCTACCTGCCCGGGCAGAACTGGTACGTCCTGTCGGGGTTCGTCTGGGACGAGGGCGGCGACCTCGCCGTCGAGACCGGCGGCCAGTGGGTCGGCACCCTCGACGACGAGAAGGCCCTGGCCGGCATGGCGTTCTACAAGCAGCTCCAGGCCCTCGGCGAAGGCCCGAAGGACGCCGACGAGGAGACGCCCCCGCAGTCCGACGTCTTCGCCCGCGGCGACGTCGCCCAGATCATCGCCCCGCCCGGCCAGGCCGCCGCGATCGAGGCCGCCAACCCCGCCCTCAAGGGCAAGCTCGGCTTCTTCCCCGTCCCCGGCAAGACCTCCGACAAGCCCGGCGCCGTCTTCACCGGCGGTTCCGACCTGATCATCCCCGAGCGGACCGGGCGCCGCCCCCAGGCCGTCGACGTGATCACCGCCCTCGTCAGCGAGCGGTGGCAGACCGAGCTCGCCCGCACGATGAGCTACGTACCGAACAAGACCACCCTCGCCCACCTCGTCGACGGCAACGAGGGCGCCGCGACCATGGCCGCCGGAGCCGCCCAGGGCCGGGCCACCCCGAAGTCCGCCCGCTGGGCCGAGGTCGAGGGCAAGAACCCGATCAAGCCCTACATGACGGCCGTGCTCACGGGGCAGGACCCCCTGCAGGCCGCCAAGACGGCGTCCGACACGATCAGCAAGGTCCTCAGCTCCGACCGCTGAGCACCGCCGCCCACCCTCCCGGGCCCACCGGACCGAGCCCGGCGAGTTCAGCGTCCGCACATCCGGGGGCCGCTGGGCGGTCATGTCGAATCCAGCCGGTCACGGAAGAAGTAAAGGAGCCAGGACGGCACGCCTGCCGGCCCGGCCCCCGTGCCCGGATCAGGAGCCGCCATGACCATCGCCCCCCTGTCCCCGTCCACCCTTCCCCCCGCCCCCACCACCGCCGTCACC
>NZ_JBHYVA010000868.1:0-3075 GCF_042750055.1 Streptomyces sp. NPDC059456 | reverse complement strand
CCGCGGCCGTGGCCTGCGGGCCGCCCGGGCCGAAACCGGCGGGCAGCGGGCCGAGTTGGTCGAACACCTCCACCGGCTCCTCGTCGGGGGCGGACGGCGGGAGCAGCTGCACGGCCTCGGCAAGGGCCTTGCGGGCCCCTGTGGCGGTCCGGAACCGGTTCTGGGGGTCCGGTTGGAGGAGGTTCGCGATGACGTCCCACAGGGGCGCCGGGACGCCTTCCGGGGCGCCGGGGGTGCCGTGGGCGAGGAAGTGCTCCACGAGCGACCGGGAATCGGGTTTGGCGCCCTTGAGGAGGTAGAGCGCGACCAGCCCGACGGCGAAGAGGTCCGCGGGGAAGTCGGGTTCGGAGCCGAGCAGTTGTTCCGGGGCGAAGTAGCCGGGAGTGCCCACGACGTAGTCGGTCTCGGTCAGGCGCGGCTCGCCCTTGCGCATCGAGATGCCGAAGTCGGACAGCCGCAGGTGCGGCCGTCCGCTTCCGGTGGCCTCCATCAGGATGTTGGCCGGTTTGATGTCGCGGTGGACGACGCCCTCCGCGTGGACCGCCGCCAGCCCCGACAGGAGCTGGTCGAGCAGCGTGCACACGAACCGGGGCGGCAGCGGGCCGTAGTCCCCGATCACGTGGGCGAGCGAGCCGCCGGCGACGAGGTCCATGGTGAACAGGACCTTGTCGTCGTCCGCCGCCCAGCTGGCCGGGGCCAGCACGTGCGGGTGGTCGATGCGCAGGGTCTGCTCCCGGACGAACCGGAGCAGGGTGTGGGCGTCGCTCTGCCGCAGGACCTTGGCGGCGACGTACCGGCGGCGCCGGTGGTCCCAGGCCCGCCACACGGCACCGGCGCCCCCGCGCCCGATCGGATCGATCAGCTCGTACCGGCCGGCGAAGATCTCACCCATCGCTGCGCCCGTCCCCCGTCCCCCGCCGTGTGCGTGCGTGCGTGCGTCCGTCGTGTCAGTTCTGGTGGGACTCGTAGTGGGCGACCGCGTCGGCGGTCCGGCCCGCGCCGTAGACCCGGAGGAACTCCGCCAGTTCGGGATGGCTGGGGGCGAGGGACTCGGCCGCGTCGATGATGTCGCCGGCCGCCGAGACCGAGCGCAGCAGCGACTGGATCTCGCGGACGACGCGCTTGACGGTGGGCGCGCCCGAACTGGGTGTGCTCTGGCCGCTGTTGCTGAGGACGGAGCCTCCCTGGGTCTTCTTGATCTCGTCCATCCGGTCGGTGGCCTCGGCGGCGCTGACGCTGCCGTCCGCCACCTGGCCCGCGAGATCCTGGAGGGCCTGCACGCGCTGGACCACGGCCGGGTTCCCGATCTTGGCCCGCTGGCCGCTCATCAGCTGGGACAGCATGGGCGCCGACAGTCCGAGGACCGCAGCGAGGCGGGCCTGGTTCAAGCCGAGGTCATCTATGAGCCGGCGGAAGAGTGCGCCGAGCGGCTCCCCGTACCAACTGCGCTGAAGCTCTCTGGCTCTGGCCGTGGCCTCTTGCTGAACAGCGTCCACTCTTACTACTCCCCTTCGCTGGTGCGAACCTCGCGAGCATCTTACGGAGAGTGGTCGCACGGCGGGAGTCCCCTTCATTTTGCGAGATGCGGGGGAACACCCGGTACTCTGTTCTGCGGAACGGCCTCACCTTCACGGGAGTCGGTCGCGTCCGTCTTTTCGGGGCTTTAGCTCAGTTGGTAGAGCGCTGCCTTTGCAAGGCAGATGTCAGGAGTTCGAATCTCCTAAGCTCCACACCATAAGAGGTCCTCTGACCAGCGGAAACGCAGGTCGGGGGGCCTCTTTTCGCTGCTGCCGGAGGGTGGCGTCAGAGGTCGATCCAGTAGCGGCGCTTGGGTCCTATGAGGGTGTCGCGGACGTCTTCGAGGACGCCGCCGCCGCGCTCGATCGTGCGCACCGAGGCCGTGTTGCCCGGGTCGCACGTCAGGAGGACCCGGTCCATGCCCAGCAGCCGGGCCTCGTGCAGGACCTCGCCGAGGGCCCAGCCGGCCAGGCCGCGCCCGCGGGCCGAGGGGCGGACGCCGTAGCCGATGTGGCCGCCGGCGTCGAGGAGGAACCCGTTGAGGTAGTGGCGCAGGTCGATCGCGCCCAGGTAGGTGTCGCCCTCGGCGATCCACCAGTACGTCGCGTGGACGCGGCCCTGGTCGACCGGCAGCGTGCGGTCCCCGTACGCGCGCAGCCGCTCCGTCCAGGCGGCGAACCCGGCGGCGCCGTCCACGTCGTCGTCCGAGCCGAGTCCGGCCCCGTCCATGTGGGCGTCGGGGCCCCACTCCGCGCGTGCGGCGAGCCAGGAGGCGTGCAGGCGGGGGGAGGGGAACACGAGCTCGGGCATCCGTGGACAGTAACAGCCGGACGTCCCCCGGTTGGCCCCGTCACAGGGCCGGGCGGCCCGGGCTGTCCGACAGTGGGGGAAGGCACCGAGCCGGGGGGCGAGATCACGCCGGAGGCGTACAGACCATGGGACTCTTCGACTTCCTCAAGTCCGACAAGAAGAAGCACGGCGCCGCGGAGAAGGCCGCGGCGGCCACGTCCGCCGACTACGCGGCCAAGTACACCGACGCCGTCGCGGTCACCAAGGCCGCCGCCGAGCGGATGGCCGCCGCGGCTCCGCCGAAGCCCGCGGCTCCCCCGAAGGCGGCCGCCGCGCCCCCGGCCCCGTCGGGGCCCGGCGCGGCCGCCCATCCGCAGCACACGCCCACCCCCCTGTCCGCCGCGCACAAGGCGGTTCCCGCGGCCCCGGCGCCCACGCCGGCGCCGGCCGCCCCGAAGCGCACGTACACCGTGCGGTCGGGGGACTCGCTCTCCGCGATCGCCCGCCGGGAGCTGGGCAACGAGGCCCGCTGGCGCGAGCTCTACGCCATGAACAGGGGGGTCATCGGCTCCAATCCCGACCTCATCCACCCCGGCCAGGTGCTCACGCTCCCCCACTAGCGGGTGCCGTGCGGCCGGGCGGCCGGGCGGCCGGGCGGCCGGACGGACGGACGGACGGAGGGCGCCGCGGCCCCCCAGGCCCGCCCCCCCCCCGGGGGGGGGGCCCCGCCGGCCCGCGCCGCCAGGCGCGACCGCCGCCAGGTGGGCT
>NZ_JBHYVA010000867.1:0-3009 GCF_042750055.1 Streptomyces sp. NPDC059456 | reverse complement strand
GTGAAGCAGGGGTTGGCGAAGTACGCGCCGCGCCGGTGCGCCCGCCAGACGGCGGTCGCGTTGGAGTTCATGGCGTTGGTGGAGAGGTAGAAGACGTTTCCGTAGCCGCCGGAGGCGAGGACGACGGCGTCGGCGTAGTGGGTGTCGATGCTGCCGGTGACCAGGTCGCGGGCGACGATGCCGCGGGCGACTCCGTCCACCGTGATCAGGTCGAGCATCTCGGTGCGGGCGTGCATCTCGACGTTGCCGGCTGCGATCTGCCGGGACAGGGCCTGGTAGGCGCCGAGGAGGAGCTGCTGTCCCGTCTGGCCGCGGGCGTAGAAGGTCCGGGAGACCTGGACGCCGCCGAAGGAGCGGGTGTCGAGGAGGCCGCCGTACTCGCGGGCGAAGGGGACGCCCTGCGCGACGCACTGGTCGATGATCTCGACGGATATCTGGGCGAGGCGGTGGACGTTCGACTCGCGGGCGCGGAAGTCGCCGCCCTTGACGGTGTCGTAGAAGAGGCGGTGCACCGAGTCGCCGTCGTTGCGGTAGTTCTTGGCGGCGTTGATCCCGCCCTGGGCGGCGATGGAGTGGGCCCGGCGGGGGGAGTCGGAGAAGCAGAACTGGACGACGTGGTAGCCCTGTTCGGCGAGGGTGGCACCGGCTGCGCCACCGGCCAGGCCGGTGCCGACGACGATGACGGTGTGCTTGCGGCGGTTGGCCGGGTTGACGAGCTTGGCCTCGAAGCGGCGGCGGTCCCAGCGTTCGGCGATGGGGCCGTCGGGGGCCTTCGTGTCGGCGATCGGCTCGCCGGTGGCGTAGTGGGTGTAGTCGGTGTGCGGGAAGTCGTTGCTCATGTCAGCTCACCACTCCGGTCATGACGGCGACGGGGACGGACACGAAGCCCGCGAACAGGACGAGGGCCAGGGCGTTGGCCAGGAATTTCAGCGTCCGTTCGCGGCGGGCGTTGCCCGCGCCGAGGGTCTGGGCGGCGCTCCAGAAGCCGTGCCGGACGTGCAGGCCGAGGGCGGCCATCGCCACGATGTAGACGGTGTTGCCGTACCAGGTGGAGAAGGTCGCGAGGACGTTCTCGTAGGGGTGGCCGGCCCACGCCCGCTCGTTGACGGTGAGGGTGGTGAGGTCGAGGAGGTGCCAGACGATGAAGAGGGCGAGGATGATCCCGCCCCAGCGCATCGTGCGGGTGGCGTAGCTCGCGCGGCGGCGCTTGTGGGCGTACTTCACCGGACGCGCCGTGATGTCGCGGCGGCTGAGCTGGTACGCGCACACCGCGTGGGCGACGACGGCGGCGACCAGGACCACGCGGACGATCCACAGGGCCCACTCGTGGTGCAGGAAGGGGGAGCCGAGGGTGCGCAGCCAGTGGGCGTAGCCGTTGAACTCGTCCGCCCCGAAGAAGATCTTGAGGTTGCCGAGCATGTGGACGACCAGGTATCCGAGCATGATCAGCCCGGACACCGCCATCACGGACTTCTTGCCGACGGTGGAGTCCCAGAGCGTGCGCGTGGTGGACGGCCGTCGGCCCGTCCGCGTTGCCAGAGCCATGTCCTCGACGGTAAGGACCAAAGTCCCGAGAGGTCCAAGACATGATGGCGCTGATCCCGATAGGCACTTCCTATGCAAGCGGTATTCTGGGGCCATGCAATTCCAGCAGCTCCTGTACTTCGTGGCCGTCGCCGAGACCCGGCACTTCACCCGGGCCGCGGAGCGGGTGCACGTCGCCCAGCCCTCGCTCTCGCAGCAGATCAAGGCGCTCGAACGGGAGCTGGGGGCGGAGCTGTTCAGCCGGGCGCGGGGGAACATCGCGCTCACCGACGCGGGCGAGGCGCTGCTGCCGCTGGCGCGGCGGATCCTGGCGGATGCGGACACCGCACGGCTGGAGGTGCAGGAACTGGCGCAGCTGCGGCGGGGGCGGGTGCGGCTGGGGGCGACACCGAGCGTGTGCACGGGCCTGCTGCCGGGCGTGCTGCGCGCCTTCCACACCGCACATCCGGGGATCGAGCTGCTGATCGAGGAGAGCGGTTCGCTTGACCTCGTACGGGAGCTCGCTCGCGGGGCCCTGGACCTGGCCCTGATCGCGCTGCCGTTGCCGCCTTCGGCTCCGGCGCTGACCACGGTGGAGCTGCTGACGGAGGATCTGGTGGTGGTCTCCTCGGCGGAGCTGCCGCCTCCGGCGGGGGGCGGCCCGCTCACGGTCTCGGCCCTGCGCGACGAGCCGATGGTGATGTTCCGCCACGGCTACGACCTGCGGGACCTGACGGTGACCGCCTGCCGGGCGGAGGGATTCGAGCCGGTGTTCACCGTGGAGGGCGGGGAGATGGACGCCGTCCTGGGTTTCGTCCGGGCGGGGCTCGGGGTGGCGGTGGTCCCGGCGATGGTCGTCGACCACGGCGGACCGGGGCTGCGGGCGACGCCGCTCGCGGGCTCCCCGCTGCGCCGCACGATCGCGCTGGCGCACCGCACGGACGTCGCTCCCCCGCGCGCGGCGCGCGAACTGAAGCGGATCCTGCTGGGCTGAACCCGCCGCCCTCCTGCACCCGTGCGCGGGAGACCGCCGGGCGCCTGACGGGTCACCCGGCCACGGGGAGGGCCCGGTCGAGCCCGCCGGCCAGCATCGTGAAGGCCAGGTCGGCGTCGGCCACGGCGGCCGGGTAGGCGTCGTCGGCGCTCTGGCCGCAGTCCAGGCGCCGCCAGTTCTCGCGGCCCAGCTCGTGCCGGGCGGCCACCAGGTGCGTCGCCGCGAGCCGGGCGGCGAGCGGCGCCACGGACTCCGCCTCGAGCACGGCGGCGAGCAGCTCCACCTCGCGGTCGGTGTAGTGGCCGAGCCGGGTCTCCAGGCTGGCGGTGGTGTAGAGCAGCCGCTGGTACGCGAGCACCCCGGGGTGGTCGCACAGCCCGGTGATCGGGTCCCGTTCGGCGAGGGCGCCCAGGAAGTGCGCATGGACCGCCCCCGCCGGCGTCCGGCCGGCGGGCCGGTCGCGCACGATGCGCGCCGCCTCGTCCTGATGG
>NZ_JBHYVA010000866.1:0-3082 GCF_042750055.1 Streptomyces sp. NPDC059456 | reverse complement strand
CGCCTGCCGCCGCGGCCCGGCCCGCGGCTCCGCCCCCGCCGACCGCCGCGCCCGCCGCCGGGGCCGCCCCCGTACCGCCGCAGGGCTCCTCGTACGGCGCGCCCGATGCGGCGGCCGGCGGCGAGATCCGCCACGACCGGCCGGGCAGCACCCCCACCCCGCCCGACGGGACGCCGTGGGGCGCGCCCGAAGCCCCGTACGGCGGTGCCGGCCCCGGGCACGAGGACCCGTACGCCGCCGCGAGCGCGCAGGCGGGCGGTCCCGGGGACGGCGGGAAGACCTGCGTGGCCTGCCGGGCCGGGCGGGTCGACACCGACGGGTACTGCGAGCACTGCGGGCACGCCCAGCCCCGCGAGCGCGACCACCTGGAGGAGGAGCTCGGCCGCGTCGCCGCCGTCAGCGACCGGGGGCTGCGCCACCACCGCAACGAGGACTCGTTCGCGGTGGCCGCCACGGCCCTGCCCGACGGCTCGGCCGCCACGGTGGCCATCGTCTGCGACGGCGTCTCCTCCGCCAGCCGCCCCGACGACGCGTCGGCCGCCGCGGCCGGCGCCGCCAACGAGGCCCTGCTCGAAGCCCTCCCGCGCGGCACCCACCCCCAGGAGGCCATGCACGGCGCGATCCTGGCCGCGGCCGCCGCCGTGAACGCCCTGGCCCCGGAGGTCCCGGGCGCGCAGAACGCCCCCGCCTGCACGCTGGTCGGCGCTGTCGTCAGCGGCGGCCTGCTGACCATCGGCTGGGTCGGCGACAGCCGCGCCTACTGGGTCCCGGACGACCGCGAGGCGCTGCCGCGCCGCCTGACCGAGGACGACTCGTGGGCGGCCCAGATGGTCGCGGCCGGGCTGATGGGCGAGGCCGAGGCGTACGCCGACGTCCGCGCCCACGCCATCACGGGCTGGCTCGGGGCGGACGCGTACGACCTGGAGCCGCACACCGCCACGTTCAAGCCGGACCACGCGGGTGTGGTGGTCGTCTGCACCGACGGCCTGTGGAACTACGCCGAATCCGCCCAGGACATGGCCCAGGTGCTGCCCGCCGACGCCGCCGCCCGTCCCCTGCACAGCGCGCAGGTCCTGGTGGGGCACGCCCTCGACGGGGGCGGCCACGACAACGTCACGGTGGCCGTCGTACCGTTCGCCGCGCCCGCCGTCACGCCGTCGGCGGCCGCGCCGGGGCCGCAACAGCCGCAAGCGGAACCGGAAACGGAGGCGGAAGCACCCCCTCAGGCCTGATCCGCCCGCCCCGCACCCCGTCCTTCTCCCAGGAGTCCAATCGATGGCGAACTTCGCCAAGCCGAGCGCCCCGCGCTTCAGCGTGGAGGTGTACCAGAACGAGTTCCTGCCCGAGGGCGGGCGGGACGTCCACGCCATCGTCACGGTCACGTCCTCGGGCGGCGCCACCGCCACCCGTGCGGCGGCCGCCCGCGGCTCGGCCGCCGTCGTGATCATGGTGGACTGTTCGGGGTCCATGGAGTACCCGCCGGACAAGATGCGCGGCGCCCGGGAGGCGACCGCCGCCGCGATCGACACCCTGCGCGACGGCACCGCGTTCGCCGTCGTCGCGGGCACGCACGTGGCCAAGGAGGTCTACCCCGGCCAGGGCCGCCTCGCCGTCGCCGACCCGGCGACCCGGGCCCGGGCCAAGGAGGCCCTGCGCGGCCTGAGTTCCGGCGGCGGCACCGCCATCGGCACCTGGCTGCGCCTCGCCGACGGCCTGCTGCGCCAGTCCTCCGCGACCATCCGGCACGGCATCCTGCTCACCGACGGCCGCAACGAGCACGAGGACCCGGCCGTGCTGCGCGCCACCCTCGACGCCTGCGCGGGCCGGTTCACCTGCGACGCGCGCGGGGTGGGCACGGACTGGGAGGTCAAGGAGGTCACCGGCATCGCGAGCGCCCTGCTCGGGTCGGCCGACATCGTGGCCGACCCGGCGCACCTCACCGAGGACTTCACGCTCATGATGGAGAACGTCATGGGCAAGGAGGTCGCGGACGTCGCGCTGCGCCTGTGGACCCCGGTCGGCGTGGAGATCCAGTACGTCAAGCAGGTCGCGCCCACCGTCCAGGACCTCAGCGACCGCCGCACCGGGGCGGGCCCGCGCGCCGGCGACTACCCGACCGGGTCCTGGGGCGACGAGTCCCGCGAGTACCACGTGTGCGTCCGGGTCCCCGCCGCGTCCGTCGGACAGGAGATGCTCGCCGCCCGGGCCACGCTCCTGCTGCCCGGCGCACCGGACGAACCGCCGACCACCCTCGCGCAGGGACTGGTCCGGGCCGTGTGGACGGACGATCTGGCGGCCTCCACCGCCATCAATCCGCAGGTCGCCCACTACACGGGACAGGCGGAACTCGCGCAGGCTATCCAACAGGGGCTGGAAGCGCGCAAACTGGGCGATGTCGGCGGCGCCACGGCCAAGCTCGGCCGTGCCGTGCAACTGGCGAGCGTCTCCGGGAACGCGGACACGGCCAAATTGCTGGCGAAGGTGGTGGATGTCGTCGATGCGGCGGCGGGTACTGTGCGGCTGAAGGCGAAGGTCGCGGACGCCGACGAGATGACCCTCGAAACGCGTTCGATCCAGACCGTCCGAGTGAAGAAGTCCTGAGCAACCTGAGAAGACCTGAGAAGACCTGACGCGAAGACGCAGGCTGAAGGGGGAAGAGCCGCCATGCCGACCTGCCCGAACGGGCACCAGTCCGCCTCCGACGACTGGTGCGAGGTCTGCGGCCACCGCATGGCTGCCGCCGCTGCGGCGCCCGCGGCGCCCTCCTACGGCTACGGCTACCCTCCCACGGCCGGTGAGCCGACCGCCCAGGCGGAGCTCTGCCCGCAGTGCCGGACCCCGCGCGAGGCCATGGCCCCGTTCTGCGAGGAGTGCCGGTACAACTTCCTGACGCGCTCGGCGACCTCGTACACCCCGCTCGGGACGGACGCGGGAGCCGTGGGGGGGGAACGCGCCCGGGGCCCCCCCCCCCCCCCCCCCCCCCCCCCCCCCCCCCCCCCGCCCCCGCCCCCCCCCCCCCCCCCCCCCCACCCCCCCCCCCCCCCACCCCCCCCCCCCCCCCCCCCCGCGCCCCGCGGCGCGC
>NZ_JBHYVA010000865.1:0-3086 GCF_042750055.1 Streptomyces sp. NPDC059456 | reverse complement strand
ACCTCAAGCGGGCCTGGGTCCGTGCCGAGCAGTGGCGGACGGCGCGGGAGGCCGAGGAACTGCTCGCGGCGGAGCTGGCGGCGGAGCTCGTGGCGGACCTCGTGGCGGAGCCCGCGGCGGAGGGCAAGGCTGCCGGGGCGTAGCTCACGGTCACGGAACGGGGCACGGCCGGGACGACGCGGGACGCATGTCCGATTACAGAGAGTTGATATCGGTTTGTGTCCTTGGCCCGCCCCCTTGCGGCCCGGAGACGGGGGACTGCTCCGGTACGCTCCCGGGAATGCGAGCGGTTGAGCAGCGCGGGCGACGCGCAGTATGCACCATGCCTACTCCTTCGCGCTGGAATATGCCCGAAGCGCTTGTTGTGGTGACTGTATGTCAACCATGCTTCTCCACAAGGGGATCACTCTCGGTGATCCCGTCCTGTCGCGAGGCGAAGTGTCCGCCGGTTCGGATGGTGTGAGCGGTGCAGGTGCTTCAGGTACAGCTGGAGGTAGGGCCGGACCCCGCCGAGGTCGGCCGGGCCCGCCGCTGGGCGCGGTCGCGGCTGGCCGGGTCGGGCATAGGGGACGACGAACCGCTCGCGGAGACGCTGATCCTGCTGATCTCCGAGCTGGTCACCAACGCGGTCGTGCACACCGGCTGTCCGGCCGTCCTGCGCATGCTGTTCGGGGAGCCGGGCGTACGGGTCGAGGTCGCCGACACCAGCGCCCGCGGCCCGGCGCGGCGGCAGGCCGCCGGGGACGACACGGGCGGGCGCGGGCTGGAGCTGGTGGACGGGCTCGCCGACCGCTGGGGCTGGCAGCGTGAGGGCGCCGGCAAGCGGATCTGGTGCGAGGTCGACCGCGCGGACAAGTCCGCGGACCGCGCGTCCGAGCGGAGCGAGGGCTCGAACAGGGCGTGCGGGTCGACACGGGAACCGCGCGTGTACCTCTAACGAGGTGTTGACGGTTCGTCAACTGTTGATCACCCTTGTACTGAGCGATTCGTCGCGAGGGGACGCCAAGGGCAGACCTTGACGAGTGCGGGTCGTGGGGTGGCGGCTGCCGTGCCGCGCTCGGGGCGCGCACGACCGTACGCCGCCACCCGCTGGACCGCGCCGCCTTCACCGGGACGGCGCGACCAGACCCATCTCGTACGCCTTGATCACCAGTTGTACCCGGTCCCGCGCGTCCAGCTTCGTCAGCAGCCGCGCCACGTGCGACTTCGTCGTCGCCACCGTGATGAACAGCTCCTGCGCGATCTCGCTGTTGGACCTGCCGCGCCCCACCAGCGTCAGCACCTCCTGCTCCCGGCCGGTGATCGCGGGGACCCGCTCGGGGCCGGGGCCGGGCGCCGGTCCCGCGACGAAGTCCGCGATCAGGCGGCGCGTGACCCCCGGCGCGATGAGGGCGTCGCCCGCCGCGACCACCCGCACCGCCGCGAGGAGGTCGTCCAGCGCCATGTCCTTCACGGCGAAACCGCTCGCACCGGCGCGCAGCGCCCCGTACACGTGCTCGTCCTCGTCGAAGGTGGTCAGGATCAGCACCCGGGCGGCGTCCGGGCCGGCCGTGAGCCGGCGGGTGGCCTCGATGCCGTCCATCTCCGGCATCCGGATGTCCATCACCACCACGTCGGGGGCCAGTTCCGCGGCAAGCCGGACCGCCTCGGCGCCGTTCGCCGCCTCGCCCACGACCTCCAGGTCCGGGGTGTCGGCCATCAGGACGCGCAGCCCCGACCGCACCAGCGGCTGGTCGTCGGCGAGCAGGACGCGGATGCCGCTCATCGCTCCCCCTCCCGTTCCAGCGGCAGGACCGCCGCCACCCGGAAGCCGCCCGCGGGCCGCGGGCCGGCCTCGAACCGGCCGTTCAGCAGCGTGGCGCGCTCGCGCATGCCCGTGATGCCGAAGCCGGCGCCCGCCGGGGTGCCGTCCGGGACGCCCTGCCCGTCGTCGTCGATCTCCAGGGCCAGTTCGTCCGTCCCGTACGCGACGCCCACCCGGCAGGCCCCGGCCCGTG
Organism: Streptomyces sp. NPDC059456; assembly: GCF_042750055.1. Classification (NCBI taxonomy): domain Bacteria; kingdom Bacillati; phylum Actinomycetota; class Actinomycetes; order Kitasatosporales; family Streptomycetaceae; genus Streptomyces; species Streptomyces sp. NPDC059456. The sequence continues at coordinate 1,089 of NZ_JBHYVA010000865.1, read as the reverse complement.
CGTGCCGGACCACGTTGGTCAGCGCCTCCTGCACGATGCGGAACGCGGCCAGTTCGATGTCGGACGGCAGCGGCCGCCGCTGCCCCGACCACACCACGTCCACGCGTACGCCCGTGTCGCCCGCGGCGGCCGCGGCGAGCCGGTCGATGCCGTCCAGGCCCGGTGCGGGAGCCAGCGACGCGGGCTCGCTGCGGCGCAGGGCGACCAGCGTGCGGCGCAGCCCGGCGAGGGTCTCGCGGCTGGTGGTCTCGATGGCCTGCAGCGCCTGGCGGGCCTGTGCGGGCTGCGTGTCGATGACCCGGCTGCCGACCCCGGCCTGGATGGCGATGACGCCGATGCTGTGGGCGACCATGTCGTGCAGTTCGCGGGCGATGCGCAGCCGCTCGTCGGTGAGGGCCTGTTCGGTGGCGCGGGCGTGGGCCTGCGCGGCGGACTCCCGGCCGCGCCGCACCGAGTCCCCGATCAGCCAGGCCAGGACCACGAGCGGCAGCTGGCTCTGGGTGAGGACGCGGGCGGAGCCGGTCACGGGCTGGGCGAACTGGGCCGTGAGCAGCAGCAGGACGGTCAGGGCCACGGCCGACCACGTCACCCGGCGCGACCGGGTGGCCGCGACCACGCCGAGCGCCACCGCGGCGGGCAGCACCAGGGCGATCGTGAGCCCGGGCGTGCGGCCGAGGAAGATCACCAGGTAGGCGCCGAAGATCATCAGGAACAGGGTGGTGAGCGGTGCGCGCCGCAGCAGCAGGGCGGCGGTCGCCAGTCCGGTGACCGCGAGGAGCGGCCCGACGTCGAAGATGCGGTCCCCGACGCCGAGGGGCACGCGGAGCGCGATGTTCGACAGTACGAGGGTGCCCAGTGCGGCGCCCGCCCAGAGGGCCGCGGTCTGCCACCGGAGCGCGGGCCGCCCCCCGGCGGTTTTCCCTGATGAGGTGTCCATGCTGCGACGGTAACGGCCGCTCCGGGCCCCCGCCGCGGGCCCCCGGGGGGGTCCCCCCGGGGGGGGCCGGGGGGCGGGGGGCGGGGACCGGGCGCCGCCGGGGGGGCCGGGCCCGCCGCCCCCGCACGGCACTCGCGCAGGAGGAAGGACAC
>NZ_JBHYVA010000864.1:0-3089 GCF_042750055.1 Streptomyces sp. NPDC059456 | reverse complement strand
ACACACACACACACCCACACCCACCTATCGAATTGGGTCTCGTGGGCTGGGAGTTGTGTATCAGAGACAGGTACGGACCCGCCCCGGCGGGCCTGGCCGAGGCCGCGGCGCGGCCCGGCTCCTCGCAACTGGTCAGGCAGGCCCGGCGGCTGCGGGCGGCCCTGACGGCGGCTCCGTAGCGGGCGGGCCCGGGGGGCCGCCCCGCACCCTCACGGCCCGGGGCGCCGGGCCGGCTTCTCCTCCTCCTGGGCCGGCCGGTGCAGCGCCCGCGTCCCCGGCCGGAATCGCACGGCCGCCGCGACACCACCGGCCCGCGAACGCGCCCACCCGGCAGCGGACCAACTCCGCTGCCGGGTGGGGGAAAAGGGGAGAGGGGCGGCCTCAGCCCTTGGGGACCTGGATGACGACGGTGCTGCACACCTTGTCGGCGAAGGTCTGCTTCTTCTCGTCCCACAGCGGCCACAGCCAGCCGATGTAGCAGGGGATGCCGTCGAGGACGTGGGCCAGCTTGCGGACGAACGCCATGCCGAACCCGAGGAAGGCGCCGTCGCGCTCGCGGCGCAGGCTGATGCCGAGGACCTTCTTGCCGGTCGTCTGACCGGTGGTCCCCTCCTTGTAGAGCTGGAAGAGCGCCATGCCGAGCGCGTACAGGATGCCGATCGTGAAGAAGATGCCGGGGCCCGCGTTGGCGGGGTCGTCGCTGCTCGCCAGGTCGATGAAGCCGAGGGCGTACATCGGACCCGCGATGATCAGGGCGTCGAGCAGGTACGCACCGACGCGCTGGCCCCAGTGGGCCAGTGGCGGCATGCCGGCGCCCGGCATGCCGGGCATCGGGGGCGGCGGGTAGGCGCCGTACGGCGGCGGGGTCTGCTGGGGCTGGCCGTACTGCGGGGGGACGCCCTGCGGCGGCTGCTGGGGGTAGCCGTACTGCGGCGGCACGCCCTGCGGGGCCTGCTGCGGGTAGCCGGGCTGACCCTGCGGGGGCTGCTGGCCGTACGGGTTGTTCGGGTCGCCGAAGCTCATGGCGAAAACTCTCCGATGTCGGAAACGGGGACGTAGCGGATTGATCGGAGGAACGTCACCATCTGACCGGTTTGCCCCCCTGAGCTGCCGCGATCTAGCGCGCATCATCGTGGTCGGTCCATCGACCAGTTGTCCAATCCGGCCATGTCGCCCCTTGTGACCGAATCAGGGGTGCGCGAATTCCCTGCCGTTGTGACTCGATGGTAACTTCCGCGAGTTGATCTTGCCGGTCGCCCCCTCGCGGCGACGGCGATCCCTCCTGCAAGGAAGTCACAGTGCACCGCCATACCCTTCACCGACCGTCCGCCGCCGCCGTCCGCGCCGCGGTACCGGCGGTCGTGCTGGCCCTGTTCGCCGCCGGCCCGGCCTCCGCCGCCGCGGCGGCGGGCCCCGGGGCCGCCGCCGGCCCGGCGCCCCACCTCGACGCCGTGGAGCAGGCGCTCCGTCAGGTTTCCCCCGGCCTCGAAGGCCGGGTGTGGGAACGCACCGCCGGCAACGTCCTGGACGCCTCGACGCCCGGCGGCGGCGACTGGCTGCTGCAGACCCCCGGTTGCTGGGGCGACGACACCTGCGCCGCGCGTCCGGGAACCGAGCGGCTGCTCGCGAAGATGACGGAGAACGTTTCCCGGGCGACGCAGACCGTCGACATATCGACCCTCGCGCCCTTCCCCAACGGAGCGTTCCAGGACGCCCTCGTCGCGGGTCTGAAGTCCTCGGCCGCGCGCGGGAACAAGCTGAAGGTGCGCGTGCTGGTGGGTGCCGCGCCGGTCTACCACCTCAACGTGCTGCCCTCGAAGTACCGGGACGAGCTCGTCTCCAGGCTCGGCGCCGACGCCCGCAACGTCGACCTCAACGTCGCCTCGATGACGACCTCGAAGACGGCCTTCTCCTGGAACCACTCCAAGATCCTCATGGTCGACGGCCAGTCGGTGATCACCGGCGGCATCAACGACTGGAAGGACGACTACCTGGAGACCGCGCACCCGGTCGCCGACGTCGACCTCGCCCTGCGCGGTCCGGCCGCCGCGTCCGCGGGCCGCTACCTCGACGAACTGTGGTCCTGGACCTGCCAGAACAAAAGCAACATCGCCAGCGTCTGGTTCGCCTCCTCCAACGGCGCCGCGTGCATGCCCACCCTGGCCGGGGCCACCGCCCCCGCCACGCCCCCGGCCGCCCCGGGCGACGTGCCGGCCATCGCCGTCGGCGGCCTCGGCGTCGGGATCAGGCGCAACGATCCCTCGTCGGCCTTCCGGCCCGTCCTGCCCGGTGCCTCCGACACCAAGTGCGGCGTCGGCCTGCACGACAACACCAACGCCGACCGCGACTACGACACCGTCAACCCGGAGGAGAGCGCCCTGCGGACGCTGGTCTCCAGCGCGAACCGGCACATCGAGATCTCCCAGCAGGACGTCAACGCGACCTGCCCGCCGCTGCCCCGCTACGACGTCCGCCTCTACGACGCCCTGGCGGCGCGGATGGCGGCCGGCGTGAAGGTCCGCATCGTCGTCAGCGACCCCGCCAACCGCGGCGCCGTGGGCAGTGGCGGCTACTCGCAGATCAAGTCGCTCGCGGAGATCAGCGACACCCTGCGCGACCGGCTCGCCCTGCTCACCGGAGACCAGGGCAAGGCCAAGGCCGCGATGTGCTCGAACCTCCAGCTGGCCACGTTCCGCAGCTCCCAGAGCCCGAAGTGGGCCGACGGCCACCCGTACGCGCAGCACCACAAGGTGGTCTCCGTGGACGACTCGGCCTTCTACATCGGCTCCAAGAACCTCTACCCGGCGTGGCTCCAGGACTTCGGCTACGTGGTGGAGAGCCCGGCGGCGGCCGGACAGCTCAACGACGGGCTCCTGGCGCCGCAGTGGCAGTTCTCCCGCGCGACGGCCACGGTCGACCACGAACGCGGCATCTGCCCGGCCTGACCCCGCACGGCCGCGGTGCGCAGCCGTCCCCGCCCCTCCCGTTCCTGCACATCCGGCCGGCGCCGAAACGCGGGGGGGGGGGGGGGCCGCGGCCGCCGCGGCCGCGGCCCCCGCCCGCCCGCCGCCGGGGGGGCCGCCGCCACT
>NZ_JBHYVA010000863.1:0-3089 GCF_042750055.1 Streptomyces sp. NPDC059456 | reverse complement strand
AACCGCTCCGCCGTCAACCCCGCACGACCCACATAACCCCGAGCCAACTGCGCACCCGCGATGTACAACTCACCCGCCACACCCACCGGCACCGGAGACAGACCCGCATCCAGCACATACACCCGCGCATTTCCAAGCGGGCGCCCGATCGGCGGGGGCTGGTCCTCGGGCCGGATGGACCGGTCCAGTTCGACGGCCGTGGTGATCACCGTGGCTTCGGTCGGGCCGTAGGTGTTCCACATGCGGGCGCCGGCCGTCCACCGGCTGGCCAGGTCCGCCGTGAGCAGCTCTGCCCCCAGGACCCAGTTCTCCACTCCGGAGAGTGCGGCGGGGTCGAGCACCCCGAGCAGCGAGGGAACCACGCTGGCGACGTTCACACCGGACTTCTTGACCATCTCGGCCAGCGCCTCCGGCTCCGACCGCTCGGCGCTCGACGCGATGGCGAGGGTCGCCCCGGCCGCGAGGGTGACGGCCACGTCGAGCACGGACGCGTCGAAGCTGAAGGAGGCGAACTGCAGGGCCACCGCGCCTTCGTGGACACCGAGGACCGGGCGCATCACCTCTGCGAGGTTGGAGACGCCACGATGGGGAACCGCCACCCCCTTGGGCCGTCCCGTCGAGCCGGACGTGTAGATCACGTATGCGAGCTGGTCCGGATCGACGGAGACGGGAGGCTCTTCGCCGGAGAGCGCGTCGTCAGCGTCGTCAGCGTCGTCAGCGTCGACGAATTCGTCGAGCAGCACGACGGGCACCGCCTCCGGCGGCAGGTCCTTCACCGTGTCGGACGTCCCCAGGACCACGACCGCGCCGCTGTCCGCCACCATGTAGGCGAGTCGGTCCGACGGGTACTCGGGGTCCAGGGGCACGTACGCACCACCGGCCCGCCACACCGCGAGGAGGGACACGACCATGTCCGCCCCACGGGGCAGGCACAGGCCGACCAGGCGCTCCCGGCCCACACCGAGTGCGATCAGTTTCCTCGCGAGGCGGCTCGCGCGCGCATCGAGCTCGGCATAGGTGAGTTCGACGTCGCCGCTCAGTACGGCGAGCGCGTCGGGAGTGCGCGCCACTCTCGCCCGGAACAGGTCGAGCACGGTGCCGTCCGGGATCTCCTGGGCGGTGTCGTTCCACGTGTGCAGAATGCGTTCGCGCTCATCGGTACCGAGCACGTCGACGTCGCGCACCATCCGGTCGGGATCCGCGACCACCGTCTCCAGTACGCGGACGAGGCGATCCGCGAAACCCTGGACGGTCTCGGCCGTGAAGAGGTCCGTCCGGTACTCCAGCTGCCCCAGCAGCCCGCCGGGGATCCCCTCCTCGTCGTGGAACTCTCCGAGGCTGACCGACAGGTCGAACTTCGCCGCGGCGTTCGTCAGGGGCTCCGACACGGCCTGAACGCCGAGCAGGTCGAGGTCGGGTTGCGCGTTGTTGTGGAAGCTGAGCATGACCTGGAAGAGGGGGTGGCGGGCCATGGAGCGTGCCGGGTTGAGGATCTCCACGAGCCGCTCGAACGGCACGTCCTGATGGGCGTACGCGCCGAGGTCCGCTTCGCGGACGCGCTCCACGACCTCCCGGAAGGTCGGGTCACCCGACAGGTCGGTCCGCAGCACGAGCGTGTTCAGGAAGCATCCGACGAGGTCGTCGAGGGCGTCGTCGGTACGGCCAGCGATCGGCGTTCCGATCGGGATGTCCTGCCCGGCGCCCATCTTCGAGAGCAGAACAGCGAGCGCGGCCTGCACCGTCATGAACACGCTCGCGCCGCAGGAGCGCGAGAGCTCCACCAGCCGGGCATGCGTTTCGGCCGGCACCTGCACACCAACGGACGCACCGTCAGAGGAGGCGATCGCAGGCCGCGGGTGGTCGACAGGCAGCTCCAGCTGCTCGGGGAGGTCGGCCAGCGCTTGCTTCCAGTAGGCGACCTGGGCGGCGATCACGCTGTCCGGGTCGTCCTCGTCGCCGAGGACCTCGCGCTGCCACAGCGTGTAGTCCGCGTACTGCACCGCGAGCGGCCGCCACTGCGGGGCATGCCCCTGGCAGCGGGCCTCATAGGCCTGCGAAAGGTCCCGGGCCAGCGGCGCCATCGACCAGCCGTCCGCCGCGATGTGATGGACCACCATCACCAGAACCCACTCGCCCGGAGCGTCGGCGACCTCCAGCAGCCGCACCCGCCACGGAAGATCCCGCTCCAGATCGAACCCGGCACGCACGGAGGCGGCCACGGCCGAAGCCACCCCATCCGCGGATACCGCTTCCGGACGGGCTTCGGGAGCACCCTCGATCGGGTCGAGGACGAGCTGGCTCGGCTGACCGTCAGGGCTCTGGCGGAACACCGTGCGCAGGCTCTCGTGCCGCCCGGCGACGTCCGCGAGCGCAGCCCGCAGCGCCTCCACGTCCAAGGCACCGGTCAGACGGAGTGCGAGCGGGATGTTGTACGTGGCGGAGATGCCTTCGAGCTGGCCCAGGAACCACAGGCGACGCTGCGCGAACGACACCGGAAGAGTCTCCGGCCGCACCCGCTGCCCCAACGGCTCCCGGGCCCGACCACCCTCATCGAGCCGGTGTACGAGGCCGGCGACGGTCGGAGCCTCGAACAACGAGCGAATACTCACCTCGACCCCGAGCGCGGACCGGATCCGGCTCACGAGGCGGGTCGCCAGCAGCGAATGGCCGCCACGGTCGAAGAAACCGTCATCGATCGACACGACGTCCAGGCCGAGGACCTCGGCGAAGAGACCGCACAGGATCTCCTCCCGCGGCGACCGCGGCCCACGCCCCGAAGCGCCCGGCGTGTACTCCGGTGCCGGCAGGGCGTCGCGGTCGAGCTTCCCGTTCGGTGTGAGGGGCAGCGCGTCCAGCTGTACGAAGGCGGAGGGCACCATGTAGTCCGGAAGCCGCTGCGCGACGAACCCGCGGAGCACTGCCGGGTCGGCTTCGTTCCCGCCTGCGGCGGGCACCACGTAGGCGGTGAGCCGCTTGTCCCCCGGGACGTCCTCGCGCACCACGACCGCGCTCTGCACGACCAGCTCGTGCTCCGCCAGCACCGCCTCGATCTCACCCGGCTCGATACGGAAACCCCGCACCTTCACCTG
>NZ_JBHYVA010000862.1:0-3092 GCF_042750055.1 Streptomyces sp. NPDC059456 | reverse complement strand
CCCCCCGCCAGCGCCCGCGGCCCGGGGGGGGCGGCCGCCCCCCCCGCGCGCCCCGCCCCCGCCCCCGCGGCGCGGCGCGCCCCCCCCCACCAGCCGGGGCGAAAGGTCCGCCGGACAGGGCCGGGGCGCCGGGTGCGGGTGCGGCGGACGGTGTCGCCGCAGGAGCCGGGGCGAGTGGGACGGCAGCGAGCGGGTCCGCCGGCGCAGTCGGCGCCGTCGAGGCCGCCGGGGCGAAAGGTCCGCCGGGCGCGGGTGGGGCGCCGGGCGGGGTGGAGGGTGCCCTTGGAGGGGCAGGGGCGGGCGGGATCGGGGCGGCCAGGACGATCGTGCCCGCGCGGCCGCGGCCCGCCACCTGGCCCGCGTCCGCCAGGCGCCGGTAGGCCTCGGTGACCAGGCCGCGGGTGACCCCGAGTTCCGCCGCGAGGACCCGGCCCGGCGGGAGCCTGCTGCCCACCGGCAGCGTGCCGTCGGCGATGGCGGCGCGGATGCGGGCCGTCAGCCAGTCGGTGCGGCGGCCCGGCGGTGCCTGCGCCGGATCCAGCTGGAGGAAGTCCGAGCCCCTCGTTTTGGACCCCTTGGATCGATCCGGTTCGGCACTGTCCATGGGTCCAATGCTGGCAGAGGCTGAACCGTATGAACACCTCTCTTCGCGACCTCGCGCCCGGCGCCCTCGGCATGGCCTTGGTCGGCAGCAGTGTCGGCGTCTCGCGCTCCCTGGTCCACGCCCCGCTGTTCGCCACCCAGGCCGTCCGGTACGCGGTCGCCACCCTGCTCCTCCTCGCGCTCGCCCGGGCCGCCCGGGTGCCGGTCCTGCGGCCGCGCGGCCGCGAGTGGCTGTGGCTGGGCGGGATCGCGGCGACCGGACTCGTCCTGTTCAACGTGGCCGTCGTCCGCGGTGTCGCGCATGCCGAACCGGCCGTGATCGCCGTTGCGGTGGCCTCCGTACCGGTCCTCCTCGGGGTGATCGGACCGCTGCTGGAGCGGCGCAGTCCCAGTCGCAGGGTCCTGCTCGCGGCTCCCGTGGTCGTGGCCGGGGCCGTGCTCGTGGAGGGGACGGGCCGCACGGATGCCGCCGGGGTGGCCTGGGCCGCGCTCGCGCTGGCCTGCGAGGCCGCGTTCACGCTGCTGGCGGTGCCGGTGCTGGGGCGGCACGGACCGTGGGGGGTGTCGGTGCACGCGGTGTGGCTGGGGGCCGTGATGCTGGGGGGACTGACCCTGCTCACCGAGCACCCGTCCGGCCTGGCGGCCGTCGGACCGGCCCAGTGGGCGGCCGCGGGGTACCTCGCCGTCATGGTGACCGCGGTGGCGTTCCTCCTCTGGTACCGCACGGTCGCCGCCGTGGGCGCCGGCCGGGCCGGCCTGCTGACCGGCGTCGCGCCGCTCGCCGCGGCCGCCATCGGCGCGCTCTGCGGCGGCGGGCTGCCGGGCCTGCCGGTGTGGCTGGGCCTGGTCGTCGTGGTCGGCGGGCTGGCGGCCGGGCTCCGCACACCTCGGCCCGGGTCCCGGCCCGGCCCCGGGCCCGTACGGACGCGGCCGCAGCCGCAGCCGCAGCCGCGCAAGGACCGGACGCCCGCGTCCCCTTGAGGGCCGCCGGCCCGGTGGATCACGGTCCGCAGATGCCGGCTCCCCCGTACGGCCGCCGCCCGTACCGCAGTTGGACGACGGGGGCGACGGCCGGCGGCGCGGTTTCAGGCGGAGGCGGGGGCGATCACGACGGCCGTCCCGTACGCGCACACCTCGGTCCCGACGTCGGCGGCGTCGGTCACGTCGAACCGCATCATCAGGACGGCGTTCGCGCCGCGGGACTTGGCCGCTTCGATGAGCCGTTCCATGGCCTGGTTGCGGGTTTCCACCAGGGTCTTGGTCAGTCCCTTCAGCTCGCCGCCGATCATCGACTTCAGTCCCGCACCGATCTGGCTGCCGAGGTGGCGCGAGCGGACGGTGAGGCCGAAGACCTCACCGATGACCTGCTCGACCCGGTAGCCGGGAACGTCGTTCGTCGTCACGACCAGGACGCCGGTCTGCTGGGCCCCCGGGCCGCCGCTGTAGTCATCGATACCCATGGACCCACTGTGGCGGCGGGCCCGGACCCGCGCATCCGGAGCCATCCGGCCGGACGGTCGGCTGCGGCCCGTTCGGCGTCCCTCGAACCGGCGCCGCCACGGCGCGCTGCCACCACGGCGAGGATTGGGCATTTCGGGCTATACGGCGGTGAGTCATCAGGGTTGTCCGACGTGCCGTCGCCATAGTCGACCCTGGCAGCCGAGTGGCTGCCACCCCCGGCCCGCGGTACACCGCGGCCGGACGGATGTCTTCGTAGAGGAGCCTGCACATGCAGAAGCCCACCAGGACCATCCTCGCTCTCGCCGCCGGAAGCCTGGTGCTCGGCTCGGTCGGCGCGGGCGCCGCCTTCGCGGACGACGGTCCGGCGGCGGACACGCCGTCGCAGGAGCTCGTCGTCCTGGAACCGGAGAACGACCAGTCCAGCACCTACCAGGGCGAGAAGTACACGGTCGGCAAGGTCGTCTCGCGCGTTCCGCTGAAGATCCGCAGCAAGCCGACCAGCCGCTCGAAGCCCGTGGGGCACGTGAAGCCGGACCACAAGGTCGCGATCCTGTGCAAGGTGCGCGGCGAATGGGTCGACGGCAACAACGTCTGGTACCTCCTCCACCTCAAGGAGGAGAAGGAGGAGCACGGGAAGCAGCCCATGGACGGGCAGCAGGCCTCGGACGCGTCGGGGCTGAGGAACGTCAAGGACGGGAAGGACGGCCGGGACGGCCGAGACGGCCGAGACGGGCGAGACGGCCGGGATGGCCGAGACGGTCGGGACGGCCGGGACGGGCGGGACGGGCGGGACTACAAGGACGGCAAGAAGGGGAAGGGCGGGCGGGACGACAAGGACGGCAGGAACGGGAAGGACCGTCCGGAGGCCAAGGACGGCAAGGACGGCAAGCAGGCCTGGATCAGCGCCCGTTACGTGAAGAACTTCGACCACGTGAAGTGGTGCGACTGACCTTGCGGTCCCCCGCCGGCCGGTCAGTCCCCCGGCCGGTCCAGCGGGGGGGGGCGGGGCGGGGGCCCCCACCCCCCCC
>NZ_JBHYVA010000861.1:0-3097 GCF_042750055.1 Streptomyces sp. NPDC059456 | reverse complement strand
CGGTGTGGTAGCGCGCCATGGTGGGGGGGCCCCCCCCCCCCCCACCCCCGAACATACGGCCGGGGTTACCGGCCCCCGGGGGCCTTTTAAACAGCCCCCGGGGGCCCGACTTTCGCCCTCCGGACATTTCTTCGCCACATTCATTTGATCGATCATCGATCAGCGATTTACAGTCGTCGACGGACCCCACCAGGGTCCACCGACCCTGTCCTGCCCGTCAGGGATTTTTCACCACCTCTCCTTTGTCCGGAAGGCGGCGCACACCGATGTCCGACCCCGTAGGAAAGCTTCCGAGCGAGCTCGACCAGCTCCCGGACCGCGACACCGAGGAGACCGCCGAATGGGCGGCCTCCCTGGACGCCGTCGCCAAGGCCGCCGGTACGCGCCGCGCCGAATACCTGCTCCGCCGCACCCTCCAGCACGCCGAGGCCGCCGGCCTGGCCCTGCCGAAGCTGCTGGAGACGGACTACGTCAACACCATCCCCACCGCCGCGGAGCCCGAGTTCCCCGGTGACGAGGCGATGGAAGCCAAGATCACCGCCTGGAACCGCTGGAACGCGGCCGCCATGGTGACGCGCGGCTCCAAGTACGGCGTCGGCGGCCACATCGCCACCTTCGCCTCGGCGGCCTGGCTCTACGAGACCGGCTTCCAGCACTTCTTCCGCGGGAAGGAGGCCGACGGATCGGGCGACCAGCTCTACATCCAGGGCCACGCCTCCCCCGGCATCTACGCCCGCGCCTTCCTCGACGGGCGCATCTCCGAGCAGCAGCTCGACAACTTCCGCCAGGAGTCCGGCGGCAACGGCCTGCCGTCCTACCCGCACCCGCGGCGCCTGCCCTGGCTGTGGGAGTTCCCGACGGTCTCCATGGGCCTCGGCCCGCTCTCCGCGATCTACCAGGCGCGCTTCAACCGCTACCTGCAGAACCGGAACATCAAGGACACCTCCAACTCGCACGTCTGGGCCTTCCTCGGCGACGGCGAGATGGACGAGCCCGAGTCGACCGCCGCCCTGGCCCTGGCCTCCCGCGAGCAGCTCGACAACCTGACCTTCGTCATCAACTGCAACCTGCAGCGCCTCGACGGTCCGGTCCGCGCCAACTTCCGCGTGGTCCAGGAGCTGGAGGCCCAGTTCCGCGGCGCCGGCTGGAACGTCATCAAGACCCTGTGGGGCTCCGCCTGGGACGAGCTCTTCCAGCTCGACACCACGGGCGCCCTGGTCCGCCGCATCCGCGAGGTGCCGGACGCGCAGTTCCAGACGTACGCGACCCGCGACGTGGCCTACATCCGCCAGCACTTCTTCGGCGCCAACGCCGAGCTCGTGCAGCTGGCCGGCGTGCTCTCCGACGCGAAGATCGCCGAGTGCTTCCACAGCTCGCGCGGCGGCCACGAGCCCCGCAAGGTCTACGCCGCGTACAAGGCCGCCCTGGCGCACAAGGGCGCGCCGACGGTCATCCTGGCGCAGACCGTCAAGGGCCACACGCTGGGTGCCGGGTTCGAGTCGAAGAACGCGAACCACCAGATGAAGAAGCTGACGATCGACGAGTTCAAGGACATGCGCGACCTCCTTGGCCTCCCGATCCCGGACAGCGCCTTCGCCGACGGCAAGGTCCCGTACGGCCACCCGGGCGCGAACAGCCCCGAGGTGCAGTACCTGCACGAGCGCCGTGCGGCCCTCGGCGGCCCCGCCCCGGCCCGCAAGGTCCACCACGTGGCCCTGCCGGCTCCGGCCGAGCGCTCCTTCGCCCCGCTGCTCAAGGGCTCCGGCAAGCAGGAGATGGCCACCACCATGGCCTTCGTCCGCCTGGTCAAGGACCTGATGCGGGACAAGGAGACCGGCAAGCGCTGGGTTCCGATCGTCCCCGACGAGGCCCGCACCTTCGGCATGGAGTCGCTGTTCCCGTCGGCCGGCATCTACTCGCCGCTGGGCCAGACGTACGAGCCGGTCGACCGCGACCAGCTCATGTACTACAAGGAAGCCAAGGACGGCCAGATCCTCAACGAGGGGATCACCGAGGCCGGCGCCATGGCCGACTTCATCGCCGCCTGCACGTCGTACGCGACGCACGGCGAGCCGATGATCCCCTTCTACATCTTCTACTCGATGTTCGGCTGGCAGCGCACCGCCGACCAGATGTGGCAGCTCGCCGACCAGCTCGGCAAGGGCTTCATCGTCGGCGCCACCGCCGGCCGCACCACGCTGACCGGTGAGGGCCTCCAGCACGCGGACGGCCACTCGCACCTGATCGCGTCCACGAACCCGGCGTCGCTCAACTACGACCCGGCGTTCGCGTACGAGATCGCGGTGATCGTCAAGGACGGTCTGCGCCGGATGTACGGCGAGAAGCCGGAAGACGTCTTCTACTACCTGACCGTCTACAACGAGCCGAAGCCGCAGCCGGCGATGCCCGAGGGCGTCGAAGAGGGCATCCTGCGCGGTCTCTACCGCTTCAACACGGCGGCGGACCTCGCGGAGGCGGCCCCGGCCGCGGACGCCCCGAAGATCCAGCTGATGGCCTCGGGCACGGCCATCCACTGGGTCCTGGAGGCGCAGCAGCTGCTGGCCGCCGACTGGAACGTGGCCGCCGACGTCTGGTCCGCCACCTCGTGGGGCGAGCTGCGCCGCGACGCGCTGGAGTGCGACGAGGCCCTGCTGCGCGGCGAGGAGCGCACCCCGTACGTCACCCGCGTACTGGAGGGCGTCCCGGGCCCGGTCCTGGCCGTCTCCGACTGGATGCGCCAGGTCCCGGACCAGATCAGCCAGTGGGTCCCGCAGGACTACACCTCGCTGGGCACGGACGGTTTCGGCCTCTCCGACACCCGCGAGGGCGCCCGCCGCCACTTCGGCGTCGACGCGCAGTCGATCGTGGTGGCCGCGCTGGCCCAGCTCGCCCGCCGCGGCGAGGTGCCGGCGTCCGCCGTCAAGGAGGCGCGCGAGCGCTACGGCCTGTAGCCGGCAGGCACAGGCAACGGCAGGCCGAAGGCCGGTGTCCGACCCGTGAACGGGGTCGGGCAACCCGCCTTTGGCGGGTGTTCCGGGGGGGCGGGGGGGGGGCCCCCGGGTTGCGGTGGCGGGGTGGGCCGGTAGGAGTGGTGGGC
>NZ_JBHYVA010000860.1:0-3104 GCF_042750055.1 Streptomyces sp. NPDC059456 | reverse complement strand
GCCCCGGCCCGTACCCGCCGCCGCGCGACCCGCGCCGTTGCCGCCCCCGAGGCGCCCGCCGCCGAGGTCGTGGTCGAGGCCGCCGCCCCGGCCGAGGCAGCCGCTCCGGCCGCCGAGGAGGCCGCCGCTCCTGCGCCGCGTGCCCGTCGTCGTGCGACCCGCGCCGTGACCGCGCCGGAGGCCCCGGCCGCCGCCGAGGCCGTGGCAGCCGCTCCGGCCGTCGAGGAGGCCGCCGCTCCTGCGCCGCGTGCCCGTCGTCGTGCCACCCGCGCCGTGACCTCTGCCGAGGCCCCCGCCGCCGAGGCCGTCGTGGAGGAGACCGCGGCCCCGAAGGCCACCGTCACCGTCGCCGACGCCGTGGACTCCCCGAAGCGCGGCGGCCGCCGCCGCGTCACCCGCTCCGCCGCTTCCGCGGCCTCCTCCGCCCCCGCAGCCCAGGCCACCGCCCCGGTGCAGCCCGCGGCCGAGGAGCCCGCCGCCCCGGCACCGTCCCGGGCCGCGCGCCGCGCCACGCGTCCCGCCGTCGCCGTGTTCCAGGCCCCGGTCTTCACCGAGCCGATGTTCCAGACCCCGGAGACGGCCGCCATGGCCGCCGCGGCCGCCGCCGCAGCCGCCGAGGCGGAGGAGATCGAGGAGGAGGACGAGACCGAGGCCGAGGCCGAGGCCGTCCAGATCCCCGCCGCGCAGCCGGCCGGCCGGCGTCGCCGCCGCGGCCGCGGTGCGGCCGAGGCCGCCCCGGCCGCGGAGTCCGCGCCGGTGTCCCTGGCCGACGTCGAGCAGATGGAGGCCGAGGCCGAGTCCGCCGAGCTCGACGAGGAGTCCGCCGAGTACGAAGAGGGCGACGAGTCGGGCGAGCGCCCGTCCCGCCGGCGCCGTCGCGGCGGCCGCCGCCGTCGCCGCGGCGAGGCCGCCGACCTGGACGAGTCCGCCGAGGACGAGAGCGAGCAGGAGGCCGCCGCCGAGCAGGAGGCCGCCGAGCTCGACGAGGAGGAGGACGAGGCCGACGAGGCCGGCGCCCTGGGCTCCAGCTCCAGCCGTCGTCGCCGTCGCCGCCGCCGTCGCAGCGGTGACACGGGCACCGAGGCCGAGGCGGGCGAGGAGGACGGCGTACGCACCGTCGTCAAGGTCCGCGAGCCGCGCCCGGCGCGCGAGAAGGCCGAGCCGTCCGACGAGGTGCAGTCCATCAAGGGCTCGACCCGTCTGGAGGCCAAGAAGCAGCGCCGCCGCGAGGGCCGCGAGCAGGGCCGCCGCCGCGTCCCGATCATCACCGAGGCCGAGTTCCTGGCCCGCCGCGAGGCGGTCGAGCGCGTGATGGTCGTCCGCCAGAGCGGCGAGCGCACCCAGATCGGCGTCCTCGAGGACAACGTGCTCGTCGAGCACTACGTCAACAAGGAAGAAGCCACCTCGTACGTCGGCAACGTCTACCTGGGCAAGGTCCAGAACGTGCTGCCGTCGATGGAGGCCGCCTTCATCGACATCGGCAAGGGCCGCAACGCCGTCCTGTACGCCGGCGAGGTCAACTTCGAGGCGCTCGGCATGGCCAACGGGCCGCGCCGCATCGAGTCCGCCCTCAAGTCCGGCCAGTCGGTCCTGGTGCAGGTCACCAAGGACCCGATCGGCCACAAGGGCGCCCGCCTGACCAGCCAGGTGTCGCTGCCCGGCCGCTACCTGGTCTACGTGCCCGAGGGCTCGATGACCGGTATCAGCCGCAAGCTGCCCGACACCGAGCGCGCGCGCCTGAAGACCATCCTCAAGAAGATCGTCCCCGAGGACGCGGGCGTCATCGTGCGCACCGCCGCCGAGGGTGCGAGCGAGGACGAGCTGCGCCGCGACGTCGAGCGTCTGCAGGCCCAGTGGGAGGACATCCAGAAGAAGTCGAAGCAGATCTCGACCTCTTCGCCGAGCCTGCTGTACGGCGAGCCGGACATGACCGTCCGCGTCGTGCGCGACATCTTCAACGAGGACTTCTCGAAGGTCATCGTCAGCGGTGACACCGCCTGGGAGACCATCCACGGCTACGTCTCGCACGTGGCCCCGGACCTGGCCGACCGGCTGTCGCGCTGGACCTCCGAGGTCGACGTCTTCGCGACGTACCGGATCGACGAGCAGCTCGCCAAGGCGCTCGACCGCAAGGTGTGGCTGCCCTCGGGCGGTTCCCTCGTGATCGACAAGACCGAGGCGATGATCGTCATCGACGTCAACACCGGCAAGTTCACCGGTCAGGGCGGCAACCTCGAAGAGACCGTCACCAGGAACAACCTGGAGGCGGCCGAGGAGATCGTGCGCCAGCTGCGGCTGCGCGACCTCGGCGGCATCGTCGTCATCGACTTCATCGACATGGTGCTGGAGTCGAACCGCGACCTGGTCCTGCGGCGCATGCTGGAGTGCCTGGGCCGCGACCGTACGAAGCACCAGGTCGCCGAGGTGACCTCGCTGGGCCTGGTCCAGATGACCCGCAAGCGGGTGGGCCAGGGCCTGCTGGAGTCCTTCTCCGAGACCTGCGTCCACTGCAACGGGCGCGGTGTGATCGTGCACATGGAGACGCCGACCGCGGTCGGCGGCGGTGGCAACGGCAAGCGGGCCAAGCGCCGCGGCGGCCGTGGCCACGAGCACGACCACGAGATCGAGGGCGTCGAGACCGTCGGGACCGAGGCCCTGGAAGCCGAGACCGAGGCCGAGGTGGCCGCCGAGCTCGCGGCGCCGGTGGCGCTGCCCGAGCCGGCGTTCGTCGCGGACGAGGAGCTCTACAGCAGCGCCGCGGAGGCGGAGGCCGCGGCCGGCCTGAGCGGCCGTCGCAACCGCCGCCGTGCCACCCGCAAGGCGACCGCCCCGGCGGGTGCCCCGCGCGGCGGCGCCGCCCAGGCGGCTCCGGCCGCCGCTGCCCCGGCCCCGGTCGTCGAGGCCCAGCCGGCCGTCGAGGCGGAGCCGGTGACCGAGCCGGCCGACACGGTGCTGGAGCCGGCCCCCGAGGCCGTCGCCGAGGCCCCCGAGGCCGTCACCGAGACCGCAGAGGCCGCCGGGACCGTCGAGCAGGCCGCCCCACCCAAGCGCCCGACCCCTAGCCGTGGCGAGCGCAAGGGGTGCGCCCGCGCACCGGGAGCCGT
>NZ_JBHYVA010000859.1:0-3104 GCF_042750055.1 Streptomyces sp. NPDC059456 | reverse complement strand
GGTCCCGGGCGCGGCCGCCGCCCCCGGTGCGTCCGGTCCCCCCGGTACCGCCGGGGCCTGCGGGCGGTTCCGGCCGGAGCTGTGCGCCATGTACGAGCGGGTCGCGGTGGCCGGGAAGCCCGACGCCGAGGCCCGGGCCCTGCTGGAGGGGCGCAGTCCGTCGGCGGTCGGGGACCGGATCAAGGTGCCGACGCTGATCGTGCAGGGCCAGGACGACTCCCTGTTCCCGCTGGACCAGGCCGACGCCATGGCGAAGGCGATCGCGGCGAACGGCGCGCCCGTCGCCGTGGACTGGGCGGCCGGCGGGCACGACGGCGGCATGCCCGAGTCCGGCCGGATCGAGGCCCGGGTGGCCTCCTG
The DNA here is from genome assembly GCF_042750055.1 of Streptomyces sp. NPDC059456. Classification (NCBI taxonomy): domain Bacteria; kingdom Bacillati; phylum Actinomycetota; class Actinomycetes; order Kitasatosporales; family Streptomycetaceae; genus Streptomyces; species Streptomyces sp. NPDC059456. Next base: position 2,744 of record NZ_JBHYVA010000859.1, on the reverse strand, counting down.
GTTCGACCGCTACCTCAAGGGCGACGAGGACGCCGGCACCGGACCCGCCTTCCGGGTCTCCCGCTCCGGCGGCATCGACTCCACCGACGGGGCGGTGCGGCTGCGCGGCGCGAGCGGCGGGCACTATCCCGGCCTCACCGCCGGGCCTCGGGAGTTCGCCCTGAGCGGCCGGGAGCAGGGCTTCGCCAATCCGGCCGGCGGTGCGCCGCCCGCGCTGTCCTCCCTGCCGGGGATCGGCGGGCAGCTCGCCGCCCTCGGGGCCGGGCTGTCGCTGGACTTCCCCGGGCAGAACGCCCGGTTCGAGTCGCAGCCGCTGGCCGAGGGCGTACGGATCACCGGGACTCCGGCCGTCACCCTGAACGTGAGGTCGACGGCCGAGGACGGATCGGCCGTCCTGTTCGGCAAGCTGTACGACGTCGGGCCCGACGGCCGCCAGGCGGTACTGCCGAGCCGGCTGGTCGCCCCGGTGCGGGTGGAGAACGCGCAGCAGGGGACGAGAGTGGAGCTGCGGCTGCCCGCCGTCGACCACGCCGTGGAGGCGGGGCACCGGCTGCGGCTCGTCGTCGCGGCCACCGACCTCGGGTACGCGTCCCCGGCCGCGCCGGCCACGTACACGGTCGGGGTGCAGGGCGCCCTGGCCGTTCCCGTGGCCGACGGCGTGCGTACGGCCTCGGCGGGGCTGCCCGCATGGACCTGGGGGCTGCCGCTGGGTGCGGCGCTGCTGGCCGCGGCGCTGCTGGGGATCCGCAGGACCGGCCGGGAGGGTACGGGGGCGCGGTCCGGCGCACCGCAGCCCGACCCCGCGCTGGCCGACGTACCCCTGGAAATCACGGGCCTGACGAAGAAGTACGCGAGGGCACAGGACCGGTACGCGGTGCGGGACCTGTCGTTCCGGGTCGAGAAGGGGCAGGTCCTGGGCCTGCTCGGGCCCAACGGCGCCGGCAAGACCACGACGCTGCGGATGCTGATGGGGCTCATCTCGCCGGACGCCGGGGAGATCCGGGTGTTCGGGCACGCGATCCGGGCCGGGGCGCCCGTGCTGTCGCGGGTCGGGGCGTTCGTCGAGGGGGCCGGCTTCCTGCCGCACCTGACGGGGCGGGCCAACCTGGAGCTGTACTGGCGGGCCACCGGGCGTCCGGCCGAGGACGCGCACCTGGCGGAGGCCCTGGAGATCGCCGGGCTCGGCGACGCGCTGGAGCGCGCGGTGCGCACGTACTCGCAGGGCATGCGGCAGCGTCTGGCGATCGCCCAGGCGATGCTCGGGATGCCGGACCTGCTGATCCTCGACGAGCCGACGAACGGTCTGGACCCGCCGCAGATCCGGGAGATGCGGGACGTGATGATCCGCTACGCGGCGGGCGGGCGGACGGTCATCGTCTCCAGCCACCTGCTGTCGGAGGTCGAGCAGTCGTGCACCCACCTGGTGGTCATGGACCGCGGGCGGCTCGTGCAGGCGGGCGAGGTCGCGGAGATCACGGGCGGCGGGGACACGCTGCTGGTGACGTTGGCCGGCCCGGTCGACGAGGGGACCGTGGCGAAGGTGGCCGCGCTGGAGGGAGTGGGTTCCGTGGCGGTGGCCGACGACGGGCTGCTGGTGCGGCTGGAGGGCGCGACGGCCGCCGGGCTGATCGCCGAACTGGTACGGCTGGAGGTGCCGGTGTCCGCCGTGGGGCCGCACCGCCGGCTGGAGGACGCGTTCCTCACCCTGATCGGAGGTGCGGCATGAGCGCCGTGACGGAGGTGGCCGCCGGCTACCGGGCGAACCGGACGCTGCCGCTGCGCGTGGAGGCGCTGCGCCAGTGGCGCAGGCGGCGGACGCTGGTGATGGGCGGGGTGCTGGCCGCACTTCCCTTCGTCATGATCATCGCGTTCGCGGTGGGCGGCGGGCAGGACGGCGGCCGGGGCGGCGCGAACGGCCGCGTCACGCTGATCGACACGGCGACGGCCTCGGGCGCGAACTTCGCGGCCACCTGCCTGTTCGTGTCGGCCGGCTTCCTGCTGGTGGTGCCGGTGGCGCTGTTCTGCGGGGACACCGTGGCCTCGGAGGCGAGCTGGTCCTCGTTGCGCTACCTGCTGGCCTCGCCGGTGCCCCGGGCCCGGCTGCTGTGGAGCAAGCTGGTGGTGGCGCTGGCCTTCAGCCTCGCCGCGATGGTGCTGCTGCCGGTGGTGGCGCTGGCGGCGGGAACGGCCGCGTACGGCTGGGGTCCGCTGAAGCTGCCCACGGGCGGCTCGCTGGAGGCCGCGCAGAGCGTGCCGCGGCTGGCTCTGGTGGTGGCGTTCGTGTTCGTGTCGCAGCTGGTCACCGCCGGACTGGCGTTCTGGCTGTCGACGCGGACGGACGCACCGCTGGGCGCGGTGGGCGGGGCGGTCGGCCTGACGATCGTCGGCAACGTGCTGGACGCGGTGACGGCGCTCGGGTCGTGGCGGGAGTTCCTGCCCGCGCACTGGCAGTTCGCCTGGGCGGACGCGCTGCAGCCGCAGCTGGAATGGGGCGGAATGATCAAGGGTGCGGCGGTGTCGGTGTCGTACGCGCTGGTGCTGTTCGCCCTCGCGTTCCGCGGGTTCTCCCGCAAGGACATCGTGTCCTGACCGCCGCGGGGGGCTCGCGGTGCGGCGCTGGCGGGGCGGGGTCGGCCGAGCCGACCGGGCCCCCGGGGGCGCGGCTTGCCGGATCGGGGCAGGTGAGGCGGGGCGGGCTGAGATGTCAGGGTGGAAGGCCGGGCCGCGGTGACGGTTTGCGTTAT
>NZ_JBHYVA010000858.1:0-3106 GCF_042750055.1 Streptomyces sp. NPDC059456 | reverse complement strand
GCCCCCCCACCCCCCCCCCCCGCGCCCCCCGCGCGCGCGGGGGGCCCCCCCCTGCCCCGTACCCAGGCAAGGACCGACACGATGCCCCGCGGCCGCTACTCGCTCCACGACCCGCACGACCACACCCCCCTCGGCGAGGAGCACTTCCACTGCGCGCCCGGCCCCTCCGGCTGGCGCTACGTCTCCCAGCTCACCGCCCCCGACGGCGAGCACCGCGGCTCCGTCGACCTGGCGGTCGACGAACTCGGCCGACCCATCCGCCTCGAACTCAACGCGTCGGGCTGGCAGGTTCGCGGCGCCGCCATCGACGGCGTCACCTGGGTGCGCTCCGATCCCGCCGGCGCCGAGGCCACCGAGGGCAACGTCCCCGCCGCCGCCTTCACCGGCACCTCGCCGGCCTTCCTCGTCGCGACGTCCCGCCTGCTGCGCCTGACCCCCGGTGCCCCCGCGACCCGGATCCGGCTGGTCGCCCTCACCGACCCGGTGCTGGCCCCCCGCACGGTCGACCAGGCCTGGGCGCTGCTCGGGCGCGCCGAGCACGCGACGGACAGCGGCCCGCTCGTGGTGGACGAGTACCAGGTCACCGCCCTGGACACCGGTGAGGTCCACACGGTCCACCTGGCGGGCGACGTGGTCCTCGCGGCGCCCGGCATCGAGCTGGAGCACCTGGAGACCCCGCCCTCGGCGTTCCCCGAGGACTGACGTCCCGCGGCTGCCCGGCGCCCGCGCCGCACCGGGCGGGCGATCACGCGGCGCGAAGCCCGTCGCGGGCCGCGGCGGCACCTGAGCCGCGGGGGGCGGGGGCGCCACCACCGGCGCCACCACCGGCGCCACCACCGGCGCGGGCATGGCGCCCGGCACCGGCTGGGGTGCGGGCGGTCCGGCCGGCGGCCCGTACGCCCCGGGAGCCGCGTGCCCCCACGCGGCCGGCATCCCCGCGGACGTTGCGGGCGCCCCGGGAACGGGACCGGCACCGGGGCCGAAGGCACGGGCCGCGTCCCGGGCCTGCCGCTCGTGCACCACCGCCATCAGGAACGCGGCGGCCGGCACCCCCACCGGCGGCGGCGCCCCCGTACGCGCCACCAGGTCGTCCGCGAGCCGCGCCGCCATCGCGGCGCCCACCTGCGGGTCCAGCTGGTTCATCCGCGTCAGGTACTGCCGTATCGCCAGCCACAGCCCGTCCGGCACGGCCGACAGGTCCAGCCCGGAGAACCGCCCGGCCAGCCACGGCGGCGGCGCGGGCACCGGCATCACCCGTGCCCCCGGCACCCGCTCCCGGACGACCAGCGCCCCCGCGAACACGTCCCCGAGCCGCCGGCCCCGCGCCGACACCAGCGACGCGATACAGGCCAGGGCCCCGAACGTCATCAGCAGCTCCACGACCCCCATCGCCCCGCGCACCAGCGCGTGCCGGAACCGGATCGGCCCGCCGTCGTCGCGCACCACCCGCAGCCCGCAGGCCAGCTTGCCCAGCGAACGCCCGTGGGACAGCGTCTCCACCGCGATCGGTACGCCGACGAGCACCAGCACGAAACTCGCCACCGACACCGCGGCCTGCGCGGCGGGGTCCAGCGAGGCGGTCGCGACGGTCAGCGCGATCGAGACGATCAGGTAGCCGGTGACGTACACGAGCAGGTCCAGGAAGATCGCCAGCGCCCGGCTCGGCAATCTCGCCGGCCGCAAACCCAGGACGACCGCGTCCCCCGTCACCAGATCGCTCACCCTGCACACCTTTCCCGTGACCGGACCCGCCCCTCGATCCCCCAGTCTGCCAAGCTGACCACGGCAGGAGTAAGCAGAAGCAGGGTCCTGGGGCAGGGGAGCGGTAACCGGATGGATCTCGACGTCTTCGTCACGGCCCACCGGGCGGAATGGGACCGCCTGGAACAGCTCCTCGGCCGGGGCCGCCGGCTGACCGGCGCCGAGGCGGACGAGCTGGTCGCGCTCTACCAGCGGACGTCCACGCACCTCTCGATGATCCAGTCGAGCACCCCCGACCCCATGCTCACGGGCCGCCTGACGCAGCTCGTCGCCCGCGCCCGCGCCACCGTGACGGGTGCCCGCCGGGCCGGCTGGCGCGACGCCGCCCGCTTCTTCACCGCCGGCTTCCCGGCCGCCGTCTACCGCAGCCGCCGCTGGTGGATACCGACGGCGCTGCTCTCCACGGCGGTCGGCGTCCTCATCGGCTGGTGGATAGCCACGCACCCGGAGGTCCAGGGCGTCATCGCCGCTCCGGACGACCTGAAGGCGCTCACGAAGCCGGGCGGCGGGTACGAGACGTACTACTCCAGCAATCCGGCGGGTTCGTTCGCCGCCCAGGTGTGGACGAACAACGCCCAGGCGGCCGCGATCTGCCTGGTCCTGGGCGCGTTCCTCGGGATACCGGTGCTCTGGATCCTCTTCCTGAACATGCTCAACCTCGGCGTCGGCATCGGCCTGATGGCCTCCGTGGGCCGCCTCGACGTCTTCCTCGGCCTGATCCTGCCGCACGGCCTGCTCGAACTGACCGCGGTGTTCGTCGCCGCGGGCACCGGCCTGCGCCTCGGCTGGACGGTCGTCGACCCGGGCCCCCGCACCCGCCGCGCCGCCCTCGCCGAACAGGGCCGGGCCGCGCTGGGCATGGCGATCGGCCTGGCCGTGGTCCTGTTCGTCTCCGGGCTCATCGAGGGCTTCGTGACCCCGTCGGGCCTCCCGACCTGGGCGCGCATCACGATCGGCGTCGCCGCCGAGGCCCTGTTCCTGACGTACGTCTACGTGCTCGGCGGCCGGGCCGCGCGGGCCGGCGAGGTGGGCGACGTGGAGGCCGCCGACCAGGCAGCCACCCTGCCGACCGCCGCCTGATGTGCGCAGACCCCTGCTGAGCTGCTAGTCTCCTCGTCGTCCCGCAGCGACTGTTGACACAGCCGCCGCAGGGAGGTAGATTTCAACGGTTGCCTCGAACTGGACAAGTTCGACGGCGGTCGTTTAAGATCTTTCTCGCCCTCAAGGAATTGAATTCCAATGGGGCACAGTCGACTCCTCATCCAGGAATCCGAAGCCGGGAAATCCGGTGGAAAACTTCTGATAGAGTCGGCATCGCCGGAAAGGGAAACGCGAAAGCGAAGAC
>NZ_JBHYVA010000857.1:0-3110 GCF_042750055.1 Streptomyces sp. NPDC059456 | reverse complement strand
TCCAGCTCCATGACCGCCCCCAACGGGCCCTCCCAGCAGCGCGTCATCCGCAGCGCCCTCGAGAACGCCGGCCTGACCATCGCCGACGTCGACGCCGTCGAAGCCCACGGCACCGGCACCCGCCTCGGCGACCCGATCGAGGCGCAGGCCCTGCTGGCCACCTACGGCCAGGGCCGCGACGCGGACAAGCCGCTGTGGCTCGGCTCCCTGAAGTCGAACCTCGCCCACACGCAGGCCGCGGCCGGCGTCGGCGGCGTCATCAAGATGGTCCAGGCGCTGCGCCACGGCGTCCTGCCCAAGACCCTGTACGCCGAGGACCCGACCCCGCACGTCGACTGGACCGCGGGCCACGTCAAACTCCTGACCGAGCCGGTCGCCTGGCCGGCGGGCGAGCGTCCGCGCCGCGCCGGCATCTCCTCCTTCGGCCTCAGCGGCACCAACGCGCACGTCATCGTCGAAGAGGCCCCGGCCGCCGAGCCGGCGCAGGCCGAGGGCGAGCCCCGCGCCCTGCCGCTGGTCCCCGTCGCCCTGTCGGGCCGTACGCCGAAGGCGCTGGCCGAGCAGGCCGGACGGCTGCACGCGCACGTCACCGGGCACCCCGAGGTGTCCCTCACCGACCTCGGCTTCTCCGCGGCCACCACCCGCACCCCGCACGAGCACCGGGCCGTCGTCGTCGGCGCCGACCGCGAGGAACTCCTCTCCGGCCTGGCCGCCCTCGCCGAAGGCACGGCCGCGGGCGCGGTGCAGGACGTCGTACGGGAGGGCCGCGCGGCCTTCCTGTTCACCGGCCAGGGTGCGCAGCGCCTGGGCATGGGCCGTGAACTGCACGCCGCGTTTCCGGTGTTCGCGCAGGCTCTGGACGCGGTTGTCGCGGCCCTGGACACCCACCTGGACAGGCCGCTGTACGAGGTGATGTGGGGCGAGGACGAGGCGCTGCTGAACAGCACCGCGTTCACGCAGCCCGCGCTGTTCGCGATCGAGACCGCGTTGTTCCGGCTGGTGGCGTCGTGGGGGGTGCGCGCCGACTTCCTGGCGGGTCACTCGATCGGTGAGATTTCGGCCGCGCACGCCGCCGGTGTCCTTTCGCTGGAGGACGCGGCCCGGCTGGTCACCGCTCGTGGCCGGCTGATGCAGGCGTTGCCTGCGGGTGGTGCGATGGCGGCGATCGAGGCGACGGAGGAGGAGATCCTCCCGCACCTGACGGACACGGTGGGCATCGCGGCGATCAACAGCCCGCGCTCCATCGTGGTCTCTGGTACCGAGGACGCCGTCGAAGCGATCCGGGCCGCGTTCACCGAGCTGGGCCGCAAGTCGACCCGGCTGCGGGTCTCGCACGCCTTCCACTCCCCGCTGATGGACCCGGCGCTCGCCGAGTTCCGGGCCGTCGCCGAATCCGTGACGTACGCCCCCGCGCAGATCCCGGTCGTCTCGGGTGTGCACGGCGCGGTCAGCGAGGACTGGGGCACCCCGGAGTACTGGACGCGCCACCTGCGCGAAGCCGTCCGCTTCTCCGACACCGTCCAGCACCTCGCCGCCAAGGGCGTCCAGACCTTCCTGGAGCTCGGTCCCGACGCCGTCCTCACCGCGCTCACCCGCACCACCCTCGACGGTGGTGACGCCGTCGTCGAGCCCGCCGTCCGCAGGAACCGCCCCGAGGCCCGCACCCTCCTGACGGCGCTCGCCCGGCTCCACACCACCGGCACGCCCGTCGACTGGACCGCCTTCCACGCCGGGACCGGCGCGCAGGTGGTCGCGCTGCCGACGTACGCTTTCCAGCGCGAGCGGTACTGGATGATCGCCGACCTCGCGGGCGGCGGCGACGCGTCCGCCTTCGGCCTCGCACCCGCCGACCACCCGCTGCTCGGCGCGGTCATCACCTCCCCGGACACCGACGGGGTGACCTTCAGCGGCCGCCTCGCCGTCGATGCCCAGCCCTGGCTGGCCGACCACGACGTCCTCGGCTCCGTGCTGCTGCCCGGCACCGGATTCGTCGAACTCGCCCTGTACGCGGGCGAGCAGGTCGGCCACACCACCCTGGAGGAACTCATCCTCCAGGCCCCGCTCGTGCTGCCCGAGCACGGCGGCGTCGCCCTCCAGGTCTCCGTCTCCGGCGCGGACGAGCTGGGCCGCCGGACCGTGCTCATCCACTCCCGCCCCCAGGACGCGCTGCCCGACACCCCTTGGCTGCTGCATGCCCAGGGCCTCCTCGGCACCGCGCCCGTGGCCTCCGGCGCCGACCTGACCGCGTGGCCGCCCGCCGGCGCCGCCGAGGTTCCCCTGGACGACGCGTACGCACTGCTCCAGGACCGCGGCTACCACTACGGGCCGGTGTTCCAGGGCCTTCAGGCCGCCTGGCGCCAGGGTGACACCGTCTTCGCCGAGGTCGAACTGCCCGAGCGGGCGCACGAGGACGCCGCCCGCTTCGGCGTTCACCCGGCCCTCCTCGACGCGGCCCTGCACGGCTCGCTGCTCGACGACGGCCAGGACAGCGGTTCCGCCGGCTCCGGCGACTCCGGTGTGCTGCTGCCGTTCGCCTGGAGGGGCGTGCGCTTCCACGCCGTCGGGGCGACCCGGCTGCGGGTGCGGATCGCCCCCAGCGGCCCCGACGCCATCACCCTCGACGGCGCCGACGCGGAGGGACTGCCCGTCTTCTCCGTGGAATCGCTCGTCTCGCGGCCCGGCGCGGCCGCGGACGCCGCGGGCCGGGGCGCCCCGGGCGGCGCGCTGTTCGCCGTCGAACTCCAGCCGCTCGCCGCTGCCACCGCTCCCGCCCCGCTGACCTGGGGCCGCTGGGAGGCGGACGACCGGACCGGGCCCGCGCAGGACGTACTGGTCCTCGACGACCTCGACGACCTCGACGACCTCGACGATCTCGAAGGCCTCGAAGGGGCCGACTGCCTCGGTGCCGCCGGGGCGCAGGGCACCGCCGCCCGGGTGCACGCGGTCACCGCCCGGGCCCTGGCCCGGGTACAGGAGTGGCTCGCGGACGAGCGGTTCGCCGAGTCCCGCCTGCTCGTGGTCACCCGCGGAGCCGTGGCCGCGCCCCGCGCGGGGGGGGCAAACCAAGCCGGCGCGGGGGGGCGCGGGCGGGGAGGGGGGGGGCCCGGCGC
>NZ_JBHYVA010000856.1:0-3113 GCF_042750055.1 Streptomyces sp. NPDC059456 | reverse complement strand
GGCCGGGGCGGGCGCGTGGCCGTCAGTGGTGGAAGCCCGAGCGGGGTTCCGTCGCCGAAGTCGGCGGGGGCGTGGCGGTGAGGTGGTCCACCGCGTGGCGCAGGTCGTCGACGAGCAGGGCGATCTGGTCGCGGGTCACCCCGTGCCGGATCAGCACGCGCTGGATGACGGTGTCGTCGCGGTCGGCGGGCAGCGGGTACGAGGGCACCTGCCAGCCGCGCATCCGCAGCCGGTCGGAGAGGTCGTACAGGCTGAAGGCGGACCCCTCCGGGTCGGTGAGCCGGTAGGAGACGGCGGGCAGGCCGCCGAGTCCGTCGTAGAGCAGGGTGAACGGGCCCATGGCGGCGATCTCCCCCGCCAGGTACTGAGCGGTGGCGACGCAGGCCTCGTGGACGCTCCGGTAGCCGGCCCGTCCGAGCCGCAGGAACAGGTAGTACTGGGCGATGACCTCGCCGCCGGGGCGGGAGAAGTTGAGGGCGAACGTCGGCATGTCGCCGCCGAGGTAGTCCACGTCGAAGACGAGGTCGCGGGGCAGCAGGTCGGCGGTGCGCCACACGATCCAGCCGACGCCGAGGGGGGCGAGCCCGTACTTGTGCCCGGAGGTGTTGACGGAGGCGACGCGCGGCAGCCGGAAGTCCCACACCACGTCGGGGTGGAGGAAGGGCGCGATGAAGCCGCCGCTGGCCCCGTCGACGTGGATCGGGATGTCCCAGCCGTGTTCGGCCTGGATGCGGTCGAGTTCGGCGGAGATCTCGGCGACGGGTTCGTAGTCGCAGGTGTAGGTGACGCCGAGGATGGCGACGACGCCGATGGTGTTCTCGTCGACGTGCTGGGCGAGCTGGTGGGGCCGCAGACCGGTGGCGTCGGCCTCGACCGGGACCTGGCGCAGTTCGACGTCGAAGTAGCGGGCGAACTTCTCCCAGCAGACCTGGACCGGCCCGCACACCAGGTTGGGCCGGTCGACGGGGAGGCCCTGGGCCTGTCGGCGGGAGCGCCAGCGGAATTTGAGGGCCAGTCCGCCGAGCATGGCGGCCTCGCTGGATCCGGTGGTGGAGCAGCCGGTGGCCGCGCCGCCGGGGGGTGCGTTCCACAGGTCGGCGAGGATGTTGACGCAGCGTGCCTCGATCTCGGCGGTCTGCGGGTACTCGTCCTTGTCGATCATGTTCTTGTCGAGGCACTGGTTCATCAGGCGGTGCACGCCGTCGTCGGACCAGGTGGTGCAGAAGGTGGCGAGGTTCTGGGCCGCGTTGCCGTCGAGGAGCAGTTCGTTGCTGAGGAGTTCGTAGACCACTTCGGTGGGCGAGTGGTCGTCGGGCATCCGGTACTTGGGGAGGACCTGGCTGCTCAGTGCGGACGTGAACACGTCCGAGTCGGCATCACCGGCGTTCACGTCTTTCGTCTCATGAAGAGCCATATCCGGACTGTAGGCGACAGATCTTCACAAACCCGGCTTTTCGGCAATGCACACCGAGAGCTTCCGGCCGACTCCACGGTGTGATGCCCCCCATAGGGGTGGCGTGCCGCCGGATAAATTACTGTCGAGTAGACTTTCGCTCGAAGATCTTCCCGTCCGGGCCGCTGGAGCCGGTTCGGACGGGAAGATCGACCAATTCGTTCTACGGGCAACTTATCCACTGATGTCCGGATACCGGCCAACGGCCCCTGCCGGCCTGATACTTCTTCGGCCATGAACAAGATCACCCGCCGGCAGGCCCTGGGCACCACCGCCGGCGCACTCACCGCCCTCGGCATCGCCGGCGCCACCGCGCACGCAGCCGCCACCGACTCCCGCGCCTCCATACCCACCGGCACGGTCGACGAGGTGTACCAGGGCCGCCGCATACAGATCACCCCGGCCGAGTCCGGGGGCGGCCACCACGGCGGCCACCACGGCGGCGGCCACGACGCCCTGCCGACGGTCCGGATAGACGGCCGCGAACTGCACGTCATGCGCAACGCCGACGGCACCTGGATCAGCGTGGTCAACCACTACGAGACCTTCGCCGATCCGGCCTCGCTCGCCCGCGCCGCCGTGCGCGAGCTCCAGGGCGCCGCTCTCGCCCCCTTCGCGCCCATGGGAGGCACGGCATGACCGTCCGCAAGAACCAGGCCACCCTCAGCGCCGAAGAGAAGCGCGCCTTCACGAACGCCCTGCTCGAACTGAAGCGGACGGGCACCTACGACCGGTTCGTGACCACCCACAACGGGTTCATCATGAACGACACCGACTCCGGTGACCGCGTCGGCCACCGCTCCCCCTCCTTCCTCCCCTGGCACCGCCGCTTCCTGCTGGAGTTCGAGGCCGAGCTGCAGAAAGTGGACGCGAAGGTCACGCTCCCGTACTGGGACTGGACCACGGACCGCACCTCCCGCTCCTCCCTCTGGGCCGCCGACTTCCTCGGCGGCACCGGCCGGGCCCGCGACGGGCAGGTCATGGACGGGCCGTTCGCGTACGCCACCGGGAAGTTCAACGTGAACGTACGGGTGGACGGGCGCGCGTACCTGCGCCGCGCGCTCGGCGCCGGGGTGGCCGAGCTGCCGACGAAGGCCGAGGTGGACGCCGTGCTCAACATGCCGGTGTACGACATGGCCCCGTGGAACAGCTCCTCGAACGGCTTCCGCAACCACCTGGAGGGCTGGCGCGGCGCCAACCTCCACAACCGGGTGCACGTCTGGGTCGGCGGCCAGATGGCCACCGGAGTCTCCCCCAACGACCCGGTGTTCTGGATGCACCACGCCTACGTCGACAAGCTGTGGGCCGAGTGGCAGGCCCGCAACCCGAAGTCGACGTACCTGCCGGCCGCCGGCACCGCCAACGTCGTCGACCTGCACGACACCATGCGGCCGTGGAACGACGTGACCCCGGCCGACATGCTGGACCACCGCAAGTTCTACACCTTCGACACCGAGCCGGCGGCGGCAAGCCAGCGGTAGTGCAGTTCGGGGCGCCCGACCTGGCCGTAGCGGGGGGTGCGGTCCGCCCGCCCGGTGTCCACGAGGTGCTCCAGGTAGCGGCGGGCCGTGATCCGGGATATCCCGGCCGCCTCGGCCGCCCCCGCGGCGGTCAGCCCCTCGGGCGCCGCCCTCAGCAGCGCGCCGACCCGGTCCAGGGT
>NZ_JBHYVA010000855.1:0-3132 GCF_042750055.1 Streptomyces sp. NPDC059456 | reverse complement strand
GCTTCGTCCGCCCGCCCGTCATGGCGTCCGGGCGGACGAGCGGGCCCGCATCGGCGTCGTACCACTGGCCGCTCACCTGCCGGACCGCCGCTCTCAACCCGCGGCCGGTGGCCGCGCCGCGAACCTGGACGGGGTGTACAGGTGCTCCCCGACCCGCTTCACGAGCCGGGCCATCTCGTAGGCGATCAGCCCGATGTCCGCATGCGCCGCGCTCAGCACCGCCAGGCACGAACCGTCACCGGCGGCGGCGACGAACAGGAACCCCTCGTCCATCTCCACCATCGTCTGGCGCACGCCCCCGGCCTGGAAGTGCCGTCCCGCACCCTTCGCCAGACTGTGGAATCCGGAAGCCACGGCGGCCAGGTGCTCCGCATCCTCCCGGCTGAGCGCACTGGACGCGCCCACCGCCAGTCCGTCGTTGGACAGGACCACGGCGTGCCGGACCTCGCGGACCCGGACCACCAGATCGTCCAGCAGCCAGTCCAGCTCGCCGGATCTGCGGCCGCCGTCGAGGTTGAATCTCTGGTGTTCGGTCATCACGCTTCTCCTTCGCTGCCCGTGTGGGCGGAGTTCTCCTGGGCGCCGCGGACCCAGCCGGCCCGGTAGGCCGCCATCCGGTCCCGGGCCTGCTCGGGGCTGCGCCCCGGCGGCTCCTCCGGCAGGCGGGCCCCGGCCGGGGCCTTCGGCTCGGGAGCCTCGCGCAGCTGCGGGACGAGGCTGGCCTGGCGTACGCGCCGCGGCAGTTCGCCGGTCACCGGGCCGTCGGTCCCGGTGCCCGGGCGGGCGGCGCGCCGCGGGGCCGCCGGCCCGGCGGACTCCGTGCCCGGAGCCTGCGTCCCGGCAGCGGCCGGGGCGGGATTCGGCGCGGACTCGGGGACCGGCGCGGCCTGCGTACGGGCGCCCGCGCCGCCCGGGCCGCGCGGCCGCAGGGAGGCCACCGGGGCCGGGAGCGGCTCCGCCCGTCCGGGGTTCCGCCCGGGCGCCGGGATATCGCGCGCGTCGTCCCGTACGGGCGGACGGCGAGCGTCGTCGCGTACCGCCGAGCGGTGCGCCTCCTCCCGTACGACGGTCACCGCGGGCGGCCGCGGGACCCGTCCGGCCGGGCCCGACGGGGCGCCGGGGGCGGCACCGAAGGCCGGCTCCGGGGCCTCCGCCGGCTCGGGACCCGGCTCGGCGCCCGGCTCGATCGCGCCCTGGAGCAGGGAGTTCGGCAGGAGCACCACGGCGGTCGTGCCGCCGTACGGCGACGTGCGCAGGTGCACCCGCACACCGTGCCGGGCGGAGAGCCGGCTGACCACGAAGAGCCCGAGCCGGTCGCTGTCGAACAGGTCGAGGGACTCGGACTGCTCGATGCGCCGGTTGGCCTGGTGGAGTGATTCGCGGCCCATGCCGAGCCCGCGGTCCTCGACCTCAAGGACGTATCCGGCGCCGACGGGCTCGCCGCTGACCCTGACCTTGGTGTGCGGCGGCGAGAACTGCGTGGCGTTCTCGATGAGTTCGGCGAGCAGGTGGGTCAGGTCGGCGACGGCGCCGCCGACCACCGCGGCCTCCGCCAGCCGGCAGACCTCGACGCGCGGATAGTCCTCGATCTCCGAGACCGCGGCCCGGACGACGTTCGTCAGTGGGACCGGCATCCGCCAGGCACGCCCGGGAGCGGCGCCCGACAGGATGATCAGGCTCTCGGCGTGCCGGCGCATCCGCGTCGTGAGGTGGTCGAGGCGGAAGAGGTCGCCGAGCTCGCCCGGGTCGTCGGCGCGGCGTTCCATCGAGTCGAGCAGGGTGAGCTGCTTGTGCACCAGGACCTGGCTGCGGCGGGCGAGGTTGACGAACACGCCGCTGACGCCGCTGGCCAGCTCGGCGCGCTCGACGGCCGCGCCGAGGGCAGCCCGGTGGACGGTGGCCAGGGCCTCGCCGACCTGGGTGATCTCGTCGTCGGCGGGCGGCGGGGGCGGGGTTTCGGCCTCGACGTCGATGTCCTGCCCCGCTCTCAGCCGGTCCATGGCGTGCGGGAGCTTGCGGTGGGCGATCTCCAGGGCGGTGTTGCGCAGCGATACGAGTTCCACGACGAGGGCGCGGCCGATGCGTACGGAGATGACGAGGGAGGCGGCGACCGCGGCGAGGCCCAGCAGCACGGCGGCCCCGGCCGGGCTCAGACCGGCCTGCGCGAAGGGGCCGGTGCGGGCGGCGGCGCCGATCTCGCGCATCGAGGTGCTGATGCTCGTGTACGCGGGGTCCCAGCCGGCCGGCGCGCCCTTGGCCGGGTCCTTGGCCGGGTCCTTGGCCGGGTCCTTGGCCGCAGCCGGAGCGGAACCGGAACCGGAACCGGCGACAGGACCGGTGGCCGTACCGGACGCCGTCGCGGGCCCGGCGGCGAGCACCCGGTCCTCGGCAGCGGTCAGTTCGGCGTAGGGGGCGCTCTTGGCAACGGACTGCCAGGCGGCCTGCCGGGCGGCGGGCAGGTCGCCGACGGAGCCCGCAGTGAGGGCGCGGCGGGTCTCGATGACGCCGGTGAGCCGCCGGAGCGCTTCGGCGGTGCGCGGGCCGGGCGCGGCGACCAGCGCGTCCTCACGGGAGAGGAACTCGCCGGCGCGGGCGAATTCGAGCAGGACGCGGGCCTCGGGGCCGAGCTCGGCCTTGTCGCCGCCCGAGAGGGAGCCGACGGCGGCCAGGGCGCTGTCGACGACCCGCGTGTACGTCTCGTACGCCGCGTCCGAGGTCGCGCGCCGGTCCGCGATGTCCTTGCGGGTGGCGGCGAGCCCCTCCGCCGCGGCCACGAAGGTCCCGACGCGCACCACGACCTCGGTGCGGAACTCGCCCGACTCGGCGACGGTGTGCCGGTCGCCGAGCCGGAGCCGTCGGACGGCGGCGTCGGTGCGCCGCGCCTGCTGTTCCAGGGCGGCGCCCTGGTCGGCGGTGGGGTCGGCCAGGTAGCGGACGGCGGCGTGGCGTTCGGCCTGGAGCTCGGTGACGGCGGCCGCGACGGGGGTGCGGATCTGCTCGTCGACCCGCCGGACCCGGGCGAGCCGGGCGATGTCCTGGGCGGTGCTGACGGTCGCGAAGCCCCAGAGCGCGAGCAGGGACACGACGGGCACCATCAGGAGCGAAACGATCTTTGCCCGGACGGTGGCGGGG
>NZ_JBHYVA010000854.1:2362-3147 GCF_042750055.1 Streptomyces sp. NPDC059456 | reverse complement strand
CCGCCATCCGCAGTTCGTCGCGCGGCGCGCTCGCCGGCGCGGCCGGCGCGGCCGCGGCGGCAGGCGCGGCGGCGGCCGGCTTGGGGGCCGGGGCGCCGGGCTTCGGGGCAGCGGGACGTGCAACGGCACCCGGGGTGGGAACCCCGGGCTTGGCGGGCGCGGCCTTGCGGGGCGCACCCGGCTTCGCAGCGGACTTGCCGGCGCTGCCGCCGGGGCCCTGCAATGCGTCGGTCAACTTGCGTACAACCGGCGCCTCGATCGTCGAGGACGCCGAACGGACGAACTCACCGAGTTCCTGGAGCTTGGCCATGACGACCTTGCTCTCAACTCCGAACTCCTTGGCGAGTTCGTATACCCGGACCTTAGCCACTTCGCTCCTTTTAGGTCCGGGTTACGCCGGACCGTCGCTACTTCATGGGCGTACTCATCGCGTACTCATCGAGTGCTCATCGCAATCTCGACCTACTTCCAACTCGCGAGGTACCTGACCGCACGGGGTATCCGTGCCGTACTACTTCTTACGGTGTCGCCTCGGCCACGACGGCCACGGCTTCGCTCAGTCCGGCCGTGTCGAGTGCTCCCGGGGACCGAAGGGCCCGGGGGAACGCTCTGCGGCGGACCGCCTTGTCCAGACAGACCACGGCTGGGTGCAGGTAGGCACCCCGGCCGGGCAGCGTACCGCGTGGATCGGGGACGCGATGCTCCCCGCAATGCCACATAGCCACCCCATCCCCCGTGTGCGCGCGGTACAGGACCACCCCACAATTGCGGTTGGGCACTTCGAG
>NZ_JBHYVA010000854.1:0-2352 GCF_042750055.1 Streptomyces sp. NPDC059456 | reverse complement strand
CCCGTTTTGCCCCACCCCACCCGGGGGGGTGGGTTGTCGCCCCGGCGGGGGTGATGTAGACGGGGTGGAGGGGGGCCGATTGGCGCCCCGATCGCCACGATGCGCAGCAGATCGCTCTTGGCCGCTCGCTCCCGGCACCCCACACAGGTGCGTTCGGGGCATGCGCGGGCTTGCGTCCGGCCAGACACGCTAAGTCTACCTCCCCGTACCGACCTCACCCCTTCGGGCGAAAAATCGAACGGATGTTGTCGCGATCTGCTGTCTTGATCCTGTCTACCGGTCGGTCAGCCTCGACCGGTACCGGATTTATTCCCCGTCCCGGGCCCGGTCGGCGTCCGGGGACACCTCCGTGTCGGGGCGGATGTCGATGCGCCAGCCGGTGAGCCGCGCGGCGAGGCGGGCGTTCTGGCCCTCCTTGCCGATGGCCAGCGACAGCTGGTAGTCGGGCACGGTCACCCGGGCGGAGCGCGAGTCCCAGTCGACGACCTCGACCTTGCTCACCCGGGCGGGTGACAGCGCGTTCGCGACCATCTCCGCCGGGTCGTCCGACCAGTCGACGATGTCGATCTTCTCGCCGTGCAGCTCGGCCATGACGTTGCGCACACGGGCACCCATCGGGCCGATGCAGGCACCCTTCGGGTTGAGGCCCGAACGGGTGGACCGCACGGCGATCTTGGTGCGGTGGCCGGCCTCGCGGGCGATCGCCGAGATCTCGACGCTGCCGTCCGCGATCTCCGGGACCTCCAGCGCGAAGAGCTTCTTCACCAGGTTGGGGTGGGTGCGCGACAGGGTCACGGACGGACCGCGGACACCCTTCGCCACCCGTACGACGTACGCCTTGATGCGCAGGCCGTGCGTGTACTCCTCGCCGGGGACCTGCTCCTGCACCGGCAGGATGGCCTCCAGCTTGCCGATGTCGACGAGGACGTTCTTGGGGTCCTTGCCCTGCTGGACGACGCCGGTGATGACGTCGCCCTCGCGGCCGGCGAACTCGCCGAAGGTCAGGTCGTCCTCGGCGTCGCGCAGACGCTGGAGGATCACCTGCTTGGCGGTCGTCGCGGCGATCCGGCCGAAGTCCGACGGAGTGTCGTCGAACTCCTTGGCCTCCTGCCCCTCCTCCAGGTCCCGCGGGTCCTCCGTCGCCCACACGACGACGTGACCGTTGGTGCGGTCCAGCTCCACGCGCGCCCGGCGGAAGCTGCCCTCGGTGCGGTGGTACGCGATGAGGAGGGCCGACTCGATCGCCTCGACGAGCAGGTCAAAGGAGATCTCCTTCTCCCGGACCAGACCCCGCAGGGCACTCATGTCGATGTCCACGGCTACGCCTCCTCTTCCTTCTTGTCCTTGCGGTTGAACTCGATCTCGACCCGCGCCTTGGCGATGTCGGAAAAAGCAATGCGACGGGCGGTGGCCTTGCGGCCCTTCACGCCCGGGACCTCCAGGTCCATTCCCTCGTCGTCCACGTCGAGGATGCGTGCGATCAGTTCCCCGCCCTCGGCGAGCTGGAACTTCACGAGGCGGCCGATCGCCCGTACGTAGTGACGGTGCTCGGACAGCGGGCGGTCGGCGCCCGGCGAGCTCACTTCGAGGACGTACTCGTCCTCACCCATCACATCGGATTCGTCGAGCTTGTCGGAGACCTCCCGACTCAGCTCGGCACACGCGTCCAGCTCCACGCCCTCGTCGGAGTCCACGATGATGCGCAGCATCCGGCGCTTGCCGGCCTTGGACATCTCGACGTCCTCGAGATCCAGGCCCCTGGCGGCGACGAGCGGCTCCAGCAATCCGCGCAGCCTGTCGCTCTGGGTGGTGCTCATCCGGGTGACTCCTCGGCCGCGTGTGCTGTTGTGGTTTACGTCGCGTGTCAGGTCAAAGGGTATCCGGTCGCAGAGGGTGTTGCCGTCCGTCGTGCACAGGGGCCCCCGGGTACGGTGATCACACCTTGTCCCGCCTTCACTCCGAGGACGTCGCCGTGCCCTGGACTCCGCCTTCGCGGCCCTCTCGCAGGAGCCTGCTCGCCGGCGCGGCCGGCGCGGCCGGCGCCGTGCTGCTCACCGGGTGTTCCGACGACGGGGACGGTACGTCCGCCACCGCCACCGGGGTTCCACTCGAACGGCGGATGCGCGAGACGGCCGTTCGAGAGAGCAAGCGGCTGCTGGAACGTTACGACGCCACGGCCGCCGCCCATCCGGCCCTGGCCGGACGGCTCGCGCCGCTGCGCTCCGCGGTCGCCGCGCACTGCGCGGCGCTGGCCTCCTCGGACGGTGCGGGCGCCGCGCCCTCCGCCGCGCCCTCCGCCGCACCGTCGGGCAAGCGGTCCGCCAAGCCCTCCGCCCCGCCCTCGTCGTCGGC
>NZ_JBHYVA010000853.1:0-3150 GCF_042750055.1 Streptomyces sp. NPDC059456 | reverse complement strand
TCGTACGAACGGTCGACGGGACCGGCGGGCCGGTACGGGCCGCCGGCCGTCGACCGCGGGCCGCCGGGGGCACCGGGCACCGGGCACCGGGCACCGGGCACCCGATACCCGTCCGGGTCACCGCATCCGGGTGGCCCACTCCTGCACCTTCTTGATCCGCTCCCGCAGCTGCCCCGCCGTCGCCTCCGCGCTCGGCGGCCCGCCGCACACGCGCCGCAGCTCGGTGTGGATCACCCCGTGGGGCTTGCCGCTCTGGTGGACGTACGCGCCCACCATCGTGTTCAGCGACTTCCGCAGCTCCAGCAGTTCCTTGTGCGAGACCACCGGCCGCCGGTCGGCGGGCAGCTCCAGCAGGTCCGCCTCGGTGTCCGGCTTGCGGCGGCTGTGCGCGATCTGCCGCGACTGCCGCTTCTGGAGCAGCATCTGCACCTGGTCCGGCTCCAGCAGGCCCGGGATGCCGAGGTAGTCCTGCTCCTCCTCGCTGCCGGGGTGCGCCTGCATGCCGAACTCGGCGCCGTCGTAGAGCACCCGGTCGAAGACGGCGTCGGACTCCAGCGCCTCGAAGGACATCTGCTCGTCCTCGCCGGTGTCCTCGTCCTCCTGCCGGTTCGCCTCGTCCATCTCCTTCTCGGACTCGGCGTACGGGTCCTCCTCGCCCTTCTTCTTGGGCTTGTCGAGGACGTGGTCGCGCTCGACCTCCATCTCGTTGGCGAAGCCGAGGAGATAGGGGATGGTCGGCAGGAACACGGAGGCCGTCTCGCCGCGCCTGCGCGAACGCACGAAGCGTCCGACGGCCTGCGCGAAGAACAGCGGCGTCGAAATGGTCGTGGCGTAGACGCCGACGGCGAGGCGCGGTACGTCGACGCCCTCGGACACCATGCGGACGGCGACCATCCAGCGGTCGTCGTTCGCGCTGAAGGTGTCGATGTTCTTCGAGGCGCCGGTGTCGTCGGAGAGCACCAGGGTGGCCTTCGTACCGGTGATCTCGCGGATCAGCTTGGCGTACGCGCGCGCCGAGTCCTGGTCGGAGGCGATGACGAGCCCGCCCGCGTCCGGGATGCCCTTCCTGACCTCCGTCAGCCGCTGGTCGGCGGCGCGCAGCACGTTCGGCATCCAGTCGCCGCGCGGGTCCAGCGCCGTGCGCCAGGCCTGCGAGATGGCGTCCTTGGTCATCGGCTCGCCGAGCCGGGCGGCGATCTCGTCGCCGGCCTTGGTGCGCCAGCGCATGTTGCCGCTGTAGGACAGGAAGATCACGGGCCGCACGACGCCGTCGCCGAGCGCGTTCCCGTAGCCGTAGGTGTAGTCGGCGGAGGACCGCCGGATCCCGTCGTTCCCCTCCTCGTACGTGACGAAGGGAATGGGGTTGGTGTCCGACCGGAAGGGGGTACCGGTCAGCGCGAGCCGCCGGGTCGCCGGGTCGAACGCCTCCTGGCAGGCCTCGCCCCAGGACTTCGAGTCACCGGCGTGGTGGATCTCGTCGAGGATGACGAGGGTCTTGCGCTGCTCGCAGCGGTTGCGGTGCAGCATCGGGCGCACGCCGACGCCGGCGTACGTGACGGCGACGCCGTGGTAGTCCTTGCTCAGCGGCCCGGCGGAGTACTCCGGGTCCAGCCGGATGCCTATCCGGGCGGCGGCTTCGGCCCACTGCTTCTTCAGGTGCTCGGTCGGGGCGACGACGGTCACCTGCTGCACGACGTGGTGGTGCAGCAGCCAGGACGCGAGCGTCAGCGCGAAGGTCGTCTTGCCTGCGCCGGGCGTGGCGACCGCGAGGAAGTCCCGCGGCTGGGTCTGGATGTACCGGTCCAGCGCACCCTGCTGCCAGGCGCGCAGCTTGCTGGCGGTACCCCAGGGGGCACGGCCGGGGAAGGCGGGTGAGAGGTGGTGGGAGGCGGTAGTAGTCACGGTCTCCGGTTCGGGCTCTCGGCGGCGGTCGTACGTAGGACAACCGGGCCACCTTACCGGGGCCGGCCGGGCCCTCGGGGAGGGACAGGCCCGTGACCTCGGCGGGTGCGGCGAGCGTCACATCCGGCGCAACCGCTCGGCGGTACGCGCCACATCGGCCTCGCGGCCGGCGGCGACATCGATGACCAGGCCGTACGCGGCGTCCCGGTCGACGCCGGCGAGGTCGATGCCGTTCACGGCGGGGAAGGTCGCGGCGGCGGGCCGGGCGGTGCGCTTGATCCCGTCGACGAGGGGACGGTTCACCGCGATGCCGTGGAGCAGCGCGGCGGCCTGCTCGTAGGGGTCCTCGCAGGCCGCGGTCCCCGGCGTGCGGGCCCGCGGCCGGTGCACGGCCGACTCCGGCAGCCCGGGGGCGCGCAGCTCCACCCCCTGCCCGTTGACCGGACAGGCCGGCCCCGCCGGGCCGGTGACCTCGGCCAGGCCGGTGACCTCGGCCAGGGTGAGGTGGCGGACGGTGCTCGTGCGCCGAGCCTCATCAGGAGCGCGGCGTGCTGCCCGGCCGGCCGCCGGGCGTGCGCGGCGACGGCCTCGCGCTCGGCGCGCAGCCGGTCGCCCAGGGCGGCCGGGGCGGCCGGGAGGGCCGGGAGGGCCGGGGCGCACTCCTCGGGGGTGTGCCCGGTCGCGGCGGCCGGGTCGGCGAGCTCCGCGCACTCGGCGTCGGAGAGCCGGACGATCAGCTCGGTCATGACCCGTGACCCTGGCGTCGGGCCCGGTCCGGGTCAGTCGCTCTTCGCGGGGAGAGGCGGGTCCAGGCGGGTGGCGACCCAGGCGCCGACCAGCGCCACGCAGGCCATCGGCAGGAACACCACCAGGAAGGCCGCGGGGTGGGCGGCGTCGCCGGCGCCCTCGGACACGGCGTGCGCGGCCCCCACCGCTCCCCCGCCCAGCACGGCGAACGCGGCGCCGCCCGCCGCGAGCAGCACCACGTTCGCCAGCGCGTCGGAGATCTGCAGCGCGGCGGAATTGGCCCCGGCCTCCTCCGGCGCGGACAGCTCCAGCAGCAGCACGCTCGTCGACCCGATCACCAGCCCCATGCCGAGGCAGCCCACCGCCCAGGCCAGCGCCAGCGTCCACACCGGCACCGACCGGATCAGCACCGCCGGCGCGGCGCGGCGCGGCGCCCCGCCCCCCGGCCCGCCCCCCCCCCCCCTCCCCCGCCCGGCGCGCGCGCCGCCCCCCCCCGCGCCC
>NZ_JBHYVA010000852.1:0-3151 GCF_042750055.1 Streptomyces sp. NPDC059456 | reverse complement strand
TGCGAGGCGACAGCGGGGCGCGGGTAGTCCACCGGCAGCTCCAACTGCTCCGGAAGACCGGCCAGGGCTTCCTTCCAGTAGGCGACCTGCGCCGCGATCACGCTGTCCGGGTCGTCCTCGTCGCCGAGGACCTCACGCTGCCACAGCGTGTAGTCCGCGTACTGCACCTCAAGTTCTTCCCAGGCCGGGGCCCGCCCCTGGCACCGGGCTGTATACGCCTGCGAAAGGTCCCGGGCCAGCGGCGCCATCGACCAGCCGTCCGCCGCGATGTGATGGACCACCATCACCAACACCCACTCATCCAGGGCGTCCGTGACCTCCAGCAGGCTCACCCGCCACGGAAGATCCCGCTCCAGATCGAACCCGGCACCCGTCACCTGCGCCACCACGGCCGCAACGTCACCAGCCGACACAGACTCCACGACGGCATCGGGAATCCCCGCGGCGCCCTGCCGGATCTCCTGCCGCGGCTCGCCGTCCACCTGCGGGAACACCGTCCGCAGACTCTCGTGCCGGCCCGCGACGTCCGCCAGCGCAGCCCGCAGCGCCTCCACGTCCAGCGCGCCGGTCAGACGCAGCACGAGCGGAATGTTGTACGTCGCCGACGCACCTTCGAGCTGACCCAGGAACCACAGACGACGCTGCGCGAACGACACCGGAATCACAGGTACAACCTTTCGCTTGCTCCCTCACACGGAGGGGGTACACCGCCTGTCCAGGCGGCGGATTGCATGAAGAACCTGCGAGCGGGCGGGGCCGGTGGAGCTTTCCTCAGGCCCCGCCGCTCTCGCCACTCATGTGGAAAGCGGCGTCATTCGCCGTCTTCCGGAAGGGGACGCATCCGTCGCAGCTTGGGACGCGCCTTCGCCGTCGCTGCTGAGGCGAGTTCCGTCGCCAGCAGAGCCACCGTGGGTGCTCCGAACAGCGACCGGACGGTGACTTCCACGCCCAGGGCCATGCGGATCCGCCGTACGAGCCGGGTCGCCAGCAAGGAGTGGCCGCCGAGGTCGAAGAAGCTGTCGTCGATCGTCACCAGCTCCACGCCCAGGACCTCTGCGAAGAGCGCGCACAGGGTCTCCTCCTGTGGTGTCCGCGGTGCCCTCCCCGAACTGTCCGGCTTGTATTCGGGGGCCGGCAGCGCCTTGCGGTCCAGCTTCCCGTTCGGCGTCAACGGCAGAGCGTCCAGCACGACGAAGGCCGACGGCACCATGTAGTCCGGCAGGCTTCGACGGACGTGGCTGCGCAGTTCAGAGGTGACGGCGCTCCACGGCACGTCGTGTGCGGAGGCATCGGGTGTCGGTACGACGTAGGCGGTGAGGCGCTTGTCGCCGGGCTGGTCCTCCCTTACGACGACGGCCACCTGAGCGACCTGCTCATGACCAGCGAGAACCGCTTCGATCTCGCCCGGCTCGATACGGAAACCCCGCACCTTCACCTGACCGTCAGCACGCCCCACGAACTCCAGGACACCATCCGCAGTCCACCGCACCACATCACCCGTGCGATACATCCGCGAACCCGCCACCACCGCGAACGGATCCGCAACGAACCGCTCCGCCGTCAACCCCGCACGACCCACATAACCCCGAGCCACACCCGATCCAGCAACATACAACTCACCCGCCACACCCACCGGCACCGGCGACAAACCCGCATCCAGCACATACACCCGCGTGTTCCACACCGGACGCCCGATCGGCACCGTCACATCACCCGCACGGCACTCCCACAACGTGACATCCACCGTGGTCTCCGTCGGACCGAACGAATTGAACACCCGACGCCCCGAAGCCCACCGCCCGACCAACCCCGCCGACGACGCCTCACCCGCCAACACCAACGTCAGACCCGCAGGAAGAGCACCCTCCCCCAACACCTCCAACACCGCCGGCGGCAACGTCGCATGCGTCACCCCATGACCCACCACGAACCGCGACAACACCTCACCCGCGACCCGCTCCTCCAACAACGGCACCACCAACACCGCACCCGACAACAACGCCATCCAGATCTCCCAGACCGACGTGTCAAAACTCACCGAAGCAAACTGAAGAACCCGGGCACCCAACCCCACACCCAGACCCTCGACCTGCGTCCCCGACAAACTCGCCACACCCACATGCGACACCACCACACCCTTCGGCCGCCCCGTCGAACCCGACGTATAAATCACATACGCCACATGCGCCGGCAACACCGAAGACAAACGATCACCGTCAGACAGGTCTCCGCCGTCCCGGGCCGCCACCGCGTCCTGCACCGAAGGATCATCGAGCAGCAGGTGCCGTACGTCCTCGTCCCGGGGCAGCAGGCTCGCAGTCGCCGCGTCCGTCACAACGAGCACAGGTTCGGCATCCGCGAGCATGTACCCGATCCGGTCCGCCGGGTACTCCGGATCCACCGGCACATAACCCGCACCGCTCTTCAACACCGCAAGCAACGCCACGAACAGCTCGACCGACCGCGGCAAAGCCACCGCCACCAGACGCTCCGGACCGACGCCGCACGCCACCAGATGACGCGCCAGACGATTCGCCCGAGCATTCAACTCCGCATACGACAGCTCAACCCCACCACACACCACCGCCGCCGCATCCGGAGTCCGCAACACCTGCGCCTCGAACAACTCCGGCAACGTCGCACCCGGAACCTCACGAACCGTGTCGTTCCACTCGACCAACACCCGCCGACGCTCATCGACACCGAGGACGTCGATCTCCCGAACCAACTGCCCAGGCTCGGCAACGACGGCTTCCAGCACGTGCAACAGGCGATCTGCAAGCCCTTGGACCGTGGCCTCCGCGAACAGGTCCGTCCGGTAGTCCAGCTGTCCTTCAAGACCTGCGGGCGTCCCGTCGATGCCGTGGGTCTCCCCCAGGCTGAACGACAGGTCGAACTTGGCCACCGCACCCTGGAGCGGTTCCACCTCGGCCCTTACACCGGGGAGGTCGAGCTCGGGTCGGAGGTTGTTCTGGAAGGCGAGCATGACCTGGAAGAGGGGGTGGCGGGCCATGGACCGCGCCGGGTTGAGGATCTCCACCAGTCGCTCGAACGGCACGTCCTGGTGGGCGAACGCCGCCAGGTCCGCCTCCCGGACCCGCTCCACGACCTCCCGGAACGTCGGATCGCCCGAGACGTCGGTCCGCAGGAC
>NZ_JBHYVA010000851.1:0-3154 GCF_042750055.1 Streptomyces sp. NPDC059456 | reverse complement strand
TCCTGGATCCTGGTCCCGCTGGCCCAGGCGCTGGTGGGCGTCCCCTTCGTCGTACGGACCATGCTCCCCGTGCTCCGCGCGGGGGAGCGTCGGCCCGAGGGTCTCAGCGGCAGGCGCGCCCGTCGTTGATGCAGCGCACCGCACCGGCCATCAGGCCGTTCGACATGACGTTGATGAAGTCTCCGTGGTCGGTCACCGGCTTGTGCAGCTGTTCGGGGAAGCTGTCGACGGCGAACTGGGAGCCGGCCGGAACGCTGTAGACGATCCGCTGCACCAGCTGCGGGATGGCCTTGAAGCCCTTCTTGCAGTTGCCGTTGGCGTCGGCGAAGGCCACGTGGGTGCGGTGGTTGGCGCTGTCGATGTTCTTCCCGTCCCAGCAGCTCTGGAAGTTGAACGTCCGTACGACGTCACTGCCCTTGGGGCACACCGGGTACTTGTCCTTGAGCTGCCGGTTCTCGAAACCGGTGCAGCTCCAGGACGCGTTGGCGTTCGCGTTGCCGTTGGTCAGGGCCTTGGCGTCACCGGTGATGATCCGCATGAAGCGGGGCATCGCGGTGACCTTGCTGACGGGGCTGCCCTTGAAGTCGATGGTCACCTGCTTCGGCTTCAGGATCGTGCCGATGTTGGCGTCCTGGCCGCCGCCGGGGGCCTGGGCGTCCTTCTCCACCTTGCCGTCGCGCAGTCGCAGCACCGGCCAGTAGTACGCCGACTGGTCGCCGTTGGTGCAGGTCGTCCCGGACTGGGCGAGGCTGTTGTTGGTGGAGAACGCGTCGGTGGTCTTGTTGCCGACGTAGTCGTGCATGTGGTGGGCGCCGTTGCTCACACCGGGCGCGACGATGACGTTGTCCGGGTTGAAGTGGCTGTTCTCGTTGCGCCCGCACTGCACGGCGAACGATCCGGTGGAGGCACCGGCGCCGGCCGCGGGCTTGCGCACGTTGGGCTTCACGGTGCCGATGGCGACGAAGTCGCTGCGCGCCGGGCCGCCCTTGGCCGCCTGCTTCTGGTTCTGTGCGGCGGCGCCCTGGGCGCCCTGGGCCGCGTTCGCGACGGCCGCCACGTCCGCCGGGTCGGCGGCGGCCGCCTCCTTCATCACGCACGTGCTGAGCTTGTCGAGCCCGGCGGGCTTCTGGCCCGCCTTGCCGAGGGTGTCGGTGATGGTGGTGATGGTCTGGTCGCGCTGCTGCTTCAGTCCGCCGAGCAGGGCCTTGTCCTTGGCCTTGCCGGAGGAGAGCTTCTGGTAGGCGTCGGCGACCTGGGTGTCCAGCTGGGCGAGCTTCGCGTCCACCTGGACGCGGGCCTGGTCGGGGACGTTGCTGAGCTTGTCGCCCACGTCCGGACAGTCGATGGTGGCGGTGACGGGCGCGGCCTTTCCGTCCTGCCCGGCGAACGCGCCCTGTTCGACGATCACGACGCCACCGCCGCCCAGAGCCAGTACGGACATCAGGGCGAGGACCTTGTGCTTCGGGCGCAGTCGGCGTTTGTGGCCCTTTTGGCTCATACGATCACTTCACTTCGTCGGTCGGGAAACGGGGGAAGAGGCGGCCGGGGCAGGCGCGGAGGGGGAACCCGACGGGGTGTCCGCGAGGCCGTCGAAGTCGACGAGCCCGCTGGCCTCGAGGACCGTGATGTGGTCCAGGACGGTGGTGTTGGCGTCCGTGGCGAGCTGGCGGACCATGGAGTTGCGCGTCTGGGCGCGGATCTGGGCCACCAGCGCGAACACCTTGCCGTGCGCCCTGCGCAGCAGTTGTACGAACAGCCTTTCGTACTGGGGGCCTTGGGCCCGGTCCATCTGGTTGAGCCAGTCCTGCTGCTGTGCGCTGGGCTGGCTCGGGATCTCCATGCCGAGGGCCTGGGCCACCTCCGTGACCCTGCGGTCCAGTTCGGTGTGGCCTTCGACGAGGTGCTCCCCGGCCGTGCGGATCGCGGGCCGGGTGCTGCGCTGCTGGGCCTGCCGTCCTGCGGGCAGCTCCCACAGGCCGGCCAGGCGCACCTTGCGGACGAAGTCCCGGTCCTGGGGGGTGAGCGGCCCGAAGGCCGTGCTCTGGATTCCGGCGCCGTCGTCCTCTGGCGCTGCCGGAGCGGTGGCGGCCGCGGCGCTCCTCCCGCCGAACTTCTGCACGGGAATGAGCAACGCGATCAGGGTGAAGGCGAGCGCGCCGATGACGACGCCCGTCGCCATCACGTGTCGCGATGCCACCGACATGCTGCCGACGGCCGACCGACGGAATCCCAGCACTGTTCCTCCTTGCTGCGTGGACCGGGAGGGGCTGCGTCGGCACGGGCGCCGGTCGTTGCTCCGGCAGTTGCCCGTGTCCTGTCCACCCGCGCTCCCCGGGTGCCACGGGACGCTAGTGCCAGTTGTGGTGCCCGTTTGGAAGGACCATCACGAATGGACAAACATCCGGGCAACGCCTCGAAAGGCTGGTACCGTGCGCGGGCGCTACTGGCGCGGTGTCTCGGACACGGGCCGGGTCCTGGCTATGAGCAGGGCCACGTCGTCACGCTCGTCCGGCTGGCGCAATTCGCCCAGCAGCAGGTCGCAGGTCTCTTCGAGCGGCCGCTCCGGGTCGCCCAGCAGCGCGGTGAGCACCTGCAGGCGGACGTCGATGTCCTCGTCGCGGGTTTCGACCAGCCCGTCGGTGTACAGGACGAGCTGGTCGCCGACGTCCAGGTCCAGGGCGGTCGCCTCGAAGGGTACGCCGCCGACCCCCAGCGGCGCGCCGGTCGGCAGGTCGAGGAGCTCGGGCGGCCGGCCCGGGCGCGTCCGTACGGGCGGCAGGTGGCCGGCGGTCGCGATGCGGCACTGGTTGCGGTGCGGGTCGTAGACGGCGATCACGCAGGTGGCCATGGTGTGCCCGAGCCCGGTGGTGGTGTGGTCGAGCCGGGTCAGGACGGCCGCCGGGTCGAGGTCGAGTTCCGCCAGGGTCCGGGCGGCGGTGCGCAGTTGGCCCATGGTGGCGGCGGCGTTGATGCCGCTGCCCATCACGTCCCCGACCACGAGGGCGGTCTTGTCGTTCGGCAGCGGGATGACGTCGAACCAGTCGCCGCCGACCTCGCCGGCCGCCGCGGCGGGCGGGTACCGGTAGGCGATCTCCAGGCCCGGGGTGGGGGTGGGGTGGTGGGGGATCAGGTGTCGCGGGGTGGTGAGCTGTAT
>NZ_JBHYVA010000850.1:0-3156 GCF_042750055.1 Streptomyces sp. NPDC059456 | reverse complement strand
GTGTTTGGCGGTCGGGCACTGTTGACGCGTTTCCGGGCGGCTGTGTGTGGGGCGGCGCCACCCGCACTACGATTCCCGGCACGCCGAGCGCCACCACCCCGGCCGCTCGCCGCCCGCGCCCCCTCCGCCCGGCACGCACCCACCCGGACCCGGACGGGCGCGGCCGCCGTCGCCTCCGGGTGAACACGCCGACCAGGGCCGTGAATCGGCCAGCGGCGGGCCGCGCCCGCGCCGGGCGTGGCCGGGCCGGATTACCGTGGCCGCCGGGCTCGCCCGTGGAGCCCGGCGCGGCGTGCGGCCGCCGTCGACCCGCCTCACCGTGACCACTGCCTCCCCACGCCGGAAGGGCGCCATGAACCCGATACTCGACGCGGTCCGCGAAGGCCGCACCGGTCTGCTGCCCGGCCTGCTGGGGCCGCTGACGGCGCCCGAGCGCCAGGAGCTGCTCGCCCGGCTCGCCCACCTGCGCGCCGAGATGCGCGGCTGGGACTGGAGCCGATGGCGCGAACGCGACCGCATCCGCTCCGCCCTGCTCGTCGCCGGCGCCGGCTGCCACACCGGCGCGTCCCCGGCGGCCTCCTGGATCGGCGCACACGATCTGCGCGAGGGGCAGGAGTTCCCCACCGAGCCGCTGCTGGGCGTGCTCGCCGACCGCGACCCCCGCTGGCTCGGCGAACTCGCCCACCGCCTCGCCGAGCGCACCGGGACCGCCGAAGAGGACTATCCGCTCATCAGGGAGCTGGTGCGCCGCGCAGGCTGCCCCGTGCCGACGACCGACGCGTTCGTCCACGGCTGGGTGCGGTCCATCTTCACCATGGACCGCGCGCGCACCACGCACAACCCGCTCTCGATCGCCCTGCGCCAGGATCCGTACGCACGCGAGCTGGTGCCCCTGCTCTTCGCGACGGCCGAGTCCCCCGAGGCGCTGCACTGGTGCAGCGATCCGACGGCGCCCAACCACTGGCCGTCCGAGCTCGCCGCGCTCGCGCAGGAGGGGATCGTCGAACGCCGCGTCCTGGTCGACGGCTGTGTCGCGCGCCTGCGGCGGGGCGGCCGGCAGAACCAGCTGAAGTTCTTCCTCGCCATGCTCACGCGCCTCGAACTCACCCCGGCCGAGGAACGGGAGCGGACGGCCGACTGGACCGCCCTGGCCGCCGGGGCGCCGTCACCGCTCGCCGGATACGCCCAGCAGGTGCTCGTCCGGCTCGTCGATGCGGGAGGGGTTCCGGCCCAGCGGCTCGCCGAGATGTCGGACGTGGTGCTCCGCCGGCCGGAGAAGAAGCTCGTACGTGCCCAACTGGGCCTTCTCGGACAGGCCTTACGGCGCGATCCCGAGGCCCGGCGAACCCTGCTGCCCGCCGTGGCTGTCGCCTTCGGGCACGAGGACACCGCCCTCCAGGAGCGCGCCCTCGGACTGGTCGTCAGGTACCTGCCGCCCGGTGACCGCGCGCTGCGCCGGGAACTCGCCCTGCGTGCCGAGGCGTTGAGTCCGCTCCACCGGCGCGCCGCGGCGGAGCTGCTCGGGCCCTGCACGGCGCCCGCTCCCGGCTCCTGCGCGGAGCCGGCGTACGAGGAGGTCCTGCCCCCGGCGCCGGTACGCCGCCGTCTCGCCCGCGGCCCCCTGACGCTCGCCGCGACCGTCGCCCTGGTCGCGGCCTCCGGCGCGGCCGGCGAGCCGACCGCCGCCGCCTTCGAGTCGGCCCTGGACGGCCTGGTCCGGCACGCCCACCACGACCGTGCCGCCCTGGCCGGAGCCCTGCGCCCGGCCCTCGCCGGCCGCCGCTGGCATCCGGAGGGGGACCGGCCGGTGGACCCGCGGCAGCTGTCCGGGCTGGACCTGATGGCCGCGGCCGTCCTCGGCCGCGTCCGCGCACCGGACCTGGTGCCGGGACGGGGCGCACACGACGGCGGCTGCCGGCCCGACTGCGTCCACGCCGCGCTGAGCGCCGTGACGGCCTCCCGGCTGACCGAGGCCGCGCACCGGATCCTCACGGACCCGCAGCCGTTCCTCCTCGCCACCCCCACCTGGGAGACGGGTTCGCTGGAGCCCGAGGAGCTCGTCGTACGGCTCGCCGCGTACCGGCGGCTCGGCGCCGAGCCCGGCCCAGCCGACTTCGCCCAGGCGCTGCTGCGGGTGCGGCGCGACCCCGGGGCCGTACCCGCCGCGGCCGCGCTCGCCACCGCCGAGGGGGACCGGCTGGCGGCCTGGCTCGCAGGTGCGGGGGAACCGCCCGCGGTGCACCGCCGGGTGACGGACCCGTTCCCGGACGCGCTCGCCGCACCGCGCTCCGGCCCCTTCGCCGACCCCTTCGCCGACCCCGTCCCGGCCGTGGGCCCGGCCGCGGTCCCGCAGGCCGGTCCGCTCCGGTGGGACCGGCCGCCCCGCCCGCCCGCGACCCGCCGCATCGTGCTGGAGACCGCCGAACGGTGCGTCGTGCGGCGGGAGTTCCCCGCGGCCTTCCGCGGACTGGGCCGGGCGCACACCGAGCGGTCCCGCAGCTGTTCGCCCGCCTGCGCCGGCGGTCTCGTCCAGGGGGCCGTCCTGCCCGAGGACCGCGAGACCCAGGCGGCCTGGCTGCTGCCCGAGGTGACCGCGGGCGCCACCGCCCGGGAGCGCGGCGCCGGAGTGCCGCTGCCCCTTCCGCGCCTCGCGGAGCTGGGCGGACCGGCGGGCCCGGCCCTGCACCTGACGGTCGCCACCGGTCTCGGTGCCCGCGACGCCGGGGACCGCCGCGCCGCGGTGGACGCGCTGCTGCTCCTCGCCGCCCGGGGCGAGCTGGACGCCCCGAGGCTCGGGCGGGATCTGGCCGAACTGCTCGGTCTGGGCACGGTGAAGCCCAGCCGGCTGGCCGGGGCGGCGCGCACCGCCGCCGCCACCGGTGCGTACGCCACGACCTGGGCGGTGCTCGCGGAGGCCCTGGTGCCGCTGCTGGCCGGCGGCGGGTCGGCGCGGGGCACGGGGGAGCTGCTGGCGGTGGCCGCGGACTGCGTGGAGCGCTGCGGGGCGTACGGACCCGCGCCGGCGGGCCTGGCCGAGGGCGCGGGGCGGCCCGGGGCCTCGCAACGGGGCAGGGCTGCCCCGCGGGCGGTCTGTTATACACCAATGTCGCGGCCCCCGCAAAATTGTTGGTTGTTTTAGGGGGGGGGCGGTGTCTG
>NZ_JBHYVA010000849.1:0-3160 GCF_042750055.1 Streptomyces sp. NPDC059456 | reverse complement strand
CGCGGGGGCGCTGCGGCGGCGCCGCCCGGTCGGGGCGGCCGGCGGCGCGGCGGGGCCGGGGTCGGGGCTGCGGCGCCGTCCGGTGCCGGGTCCGGCGGGCGCCGTGAAGATCTCGCCGCCGGCGGGCGCGCCCCGGCGCCGTCCGGTCGGGGCGGCGGGTACGAGGGCGGCCTCGATGCCCTTGCGGCGCCGGGCGGCCCGCCGGTCCGCGGTGCGCGGGGCGGGCACCACGGCGGGCTCGATGTCCGGGGCGGCCTCGTTCCCGTACGACCTGGTGAAAGGATTCTCGCTCACGACGCTCGCTCCACTGGTCCGGCCCCATCGGTTCGGGCACGGCACCCTAGCGGAGCGTCCGTCACCCACCAAAGCCGTACGGCTACCCAGCGTGTCGGACGTGCGGCGGTCTCAGTAGTCGAAGGCGCGCGCCGTGTTCGCCGCCAGGGCGGTGGCCATCGCGTCCTCGCCGATCCCGCGCACCGCGGCCATCGCGCGCACGGTCAGCGGAATGAGGTACGGGGCGTTGGGCCGTCCGCGGTAAGGCGCAGGGGTGAGGTACGGGGCGTCCGTCTCGACGAGCACCAGTTCCAGCGGGGCGACGGCGAGGGCGTCGCGCAGCGGCTGTGCGTTCTTGAAGGTGACGGTCCCGGCGAACGACATGTAGTACCCGGCGGCCGCGCACTCGCGCGCCATCTCGGCGTCGCCGGAGTAGCAGTGGAACACGGTGCGCTCGGGGGCGCCCTCTTCGCGCAGGATGCGCAGGACGTCGGCGTGGGCCTCGCGGTCGTGGATGACGAGGGCCTTGCCCCGGCGCTTGGCGATCTCGATGTGGGCGCGGAAGGAGCGCTCCTGCGCGGCCATGCCCTCGGGTCCGGTGCGGAAGAAGTCGAGGCCGGTCTCGCCGACGGCCTTCACGTGGGCCAGCCGGGCGAGTTCCTCGATCTCGGCGAGCGCCTCGTCGAGCGCGGCCTCGCCGCCCCCGGTCCGGGCGCCCTGTCGCGACCAACCCCCAGGGTCCCCGTGGACGATGCGGGGCGCTTCGTTCGGGTGGAGGGCGACGGCGGCGTGGACGTTCTCGTGCGCGGCGGCGGTCTCGGCCGCCCAGCGGGAGCCCTTCACGTCGCAGCCGACCTGGACGACGGTGGTCACCCCGACCGACGCGGCCTTGGCGAGGCCCTCCTCGACGGTGCCGCCCTGCATGTCCAGATGGGTGTGGGAGTCCGCGACCGCCACCCGCAGGGGCTCGGGCAGCGGCGGCGGAGTGTCCTTGGAGGCTGTGCTCATGGGCCGATCCTATGACCGGCGGAAGATCCTCTTCAGTCGGGCGAGCAGGCCCCCGCGCTCCGCGGCCTCGTCCACCGCGACGGGTCCGGGGGCGTCGTGCGACGGGGTCTTGCGCTGCTTCGGGGTCCGCGGGACGTTCGCGCCGGCCGGCACGGGGCCGGCGATCCCGGGCGAGATGCGGTGGTGGTAGAGCTTGTCGATCGTGCCGAGCACCGACGACACCTGGCCCTCCCGCATGATCCGCACCACGTGCCCGCCGCAGTTGTGGCAGGTCGGGTTCGACAGCGGGGAGGGCACCCGCTCGCCCTGGACGGTGTAGATGATGAAGGGCTGGCCCTTGCCGTCGACGTGGTGCTCGATCTCGTAGCCCTGCTCCCACGCGTACCCGCACTTCATGCAGGCGAAGGAGTACGCCTCGTGCACGGTCGGCACAGCCGGCCGGGGCACGGTGACGGGTGCTGCGGGCGCCGTCGCGCTCGCGGGTACGGGGACGGGTACGGGTATCGAGGTGTCTGCGATCTCACTCATGCCAGCTCCTCTTGTTCCACTGGTGCCATTGCCAGTGGACGCCTCTTCGGGCGGGAGCGCATCAGGCCCTGTCTACTGTTGGACGGTCTTTGGGCGACTCATGCACAAAGCGCCCGGTGCGCGGTCTGAGCTTTGCTTTTCAGGTTAGCTCTTTACCGTCCTGGGGCATGTTCCGAGCCGCATTCTTTGCCGCGACCACCGCGTCGAAGACGTCCCGCTTGGGTACGCCGGCCTCGGCCGCGACCGCCGCGATGGCCTCTTTCCGCCGCTCCCCGGCCTCCTCGCGCACGCGCACCCTGCGCACCAGCTCCTCGTCGTCCACGTCGCCGGGCCCGGCGGCCGGGGCGCCCTCCACGACGACGGTGATCTCCCCGCGCACGCCCTCCGCGGCCCAGGCCGCCAGCTCGCCGAGCCCGCCGCGCTTGACCTCCTCGTACGTCTTGGTCAGTTCGCGGCAGACGGCGGCCCGCCGGCCGGCGCCGAAGACCTCGGCCATCGCGGCGAGGGTGTCGTCGAGCCGGTGGGGGGCCTCGAAGTAGACGAGCGTGCGGCGCTCGCCCTCGACCTCGCGGAGCCGGCCCAGGCGTTCGCCCGCCTTGCGCGGCAGGAACCCCTCGAAGCAGAAGCGGTCCACGGGCAGCCCCGACAGGGCCAGCGCGGTGAGCACCGCGGACGGCCCGGGCACGGCGGTGACCTTGATGTCCTTCTCGACGGCGGCGGCGACCAGCCGGTAGCCGGGGTCGGACACGGACGGCATGCCGGCGTCGGTCACCAGCAGCACCCGCTTGCCCTCCTCCAGCGCCTGGACGAGCTCCGGGGTGCGCGCCGACTCGTTGCCCTCGAAGTACGACACGACCCGCCCGGTGGTGTGCACGCCGAGCCCCTGCGTCAGCCGGCGCAGCCGCCGGGTGTCCTCGGCGGCGACCACGTCGGCCCGCTCCAGCTCGGCGGCGAGCCGGGGCGGGGCGTCGGCGAGATCGCCGATGGGGGTGCCGGCGAGCACGAGCACGCCCGCGGAGGAGGAGGTCGAGGAGGGGGTTTCGGAGCCGGTGGGCTGGTCAGTCGTCACCCGCCCATCCTCTCAGCCGTCCCACCCGGCACACGCTCCGACGGTCCCCGGCACTGGGGTTCGCACAGCTGCGTTCCCTACGATGACCCGGTGACCAGTACCGCGACGCCGCCGCCCAGCCCCGCGGGGGCCCCGCCCGCCCCTGCGGCGGGACGCGAAGAACAGCCGTCCACCTGGCTGCGCCGGCTGCGCAGCTTCGGCTACGCGCCGCCCGCCGGCGCCCGCCGGCCGGACGTCCGGGCCCGCCGGGTGCCCCCGCGGTCTCTTATACACCTCTCCGAG
>NZ_JBHYVA010000848.1:0-3172 GCF_042750055.1 Streptomyces sp. NPDC059456 | reverse complement strand
GTGCGGGCCCGGACCGGGGTGCGGCCGGGGCAGGGCCCGGTGACGGGCGCGGGGCCCGGGCCGGGTGCGGCCGGGGCAGGGCTCGGGGGCGGGTCCGTGCACCGGTGCGGGGCCCGGGCCGCGTGCGGGGCCGGCGGGGCGCAGGCGGCACCGCGGCCCCGGGAGGCGGGTCAGGCCCGTGGGGTCCGCGTCCGCGCCAGGATGGCCTCGGTGTCCACGCCCGTCGGCAGGGTCCCGTACGCACCGCCGTGTTCCCCGCCCAGCCGGGACGCGCAGAACGCCTCGGCGACCGCGCCCGGGGCGTGGCGCAGCAGCAGCGACGCCTGGAACACCAGGGCCATCGTCTCGGTGAGCTGCCGGGCCCGGTACTCGGCCTCGGCGGGATCGGCGAGGTGCTTGTGCAGCCCGGCCACCGCCGCGTCCAGATGCCGGTCGGCGCCCGCCGCCCGGCCGACTTCCTCGAAGAACGCTTCGACGGTCTCCGGCTGGCGGGCCATGGCCCGGAGCGAGTCGAGGGCGGCGACGTTGCCGGAGCCCTCCCAGATCGACGACAGCGGGGCCTCCCGGTACAGCCGGGGCATGCCGGAGTCCTCGATGTAGCCGTTGCCGCCCAGGCATTCGAGCGCTTCGGCGGCGTGCCCGGGGGCGCGCTTGCACACCCAGTACTTGGTGACGGCCAGCCCGAGGCGGCGCAGCAGCGCCTCGTCCTGGCTGCCCCGGGCGACCCGGTCGGTGGCGCCCGCGAGGCGCAGGGCGACGGCCGTCGCCGCCTCGGATTCGAGGGCGAGGTCGGCGAGGACGTTGCGCATCAGCGGCTGGTCGATGAGCGCCTTGCCGAACGCCCGCCGGTGGGTGGCGTGGTGGACGGCGCGGATGACGCCGAGCCGCATGCCGGAAGCCCCGCCGAGCACGCAGTCCAGACGGGTCATGTTGACCATCTCGATGATGGTCGCGACGCCGCGCCCTTCCTCCCCCACCAGCCAGCCGAACGCGTCGTCGTACTCGATCTCGGCGGAGGCGTTGGAGCGGTTGCCGAGCTTGTCCTTGAGCCGCTGGAGCAGCAGCCGGTTGCGGCTGCCGTCCGGCAGGACCCGCGGCAGCAGGAAGCAGGACAGTCCGCCGGGGGCCTGTGCCAGGGTCAGGAAGACGTCCGACATGGGCGCGGAGGTGAACCACTTGTGCCCGGTCAGCCGGTAGCTGCCGTTCGGGGCCGGGACGGCCGTCGTGGTGTTGGCGCGGACGTCGGAGCCGCCCTGCTTCTCGGTCATCGACATGCCCGCGATCAGGCCCTGCTTGGTGTCGGGCCGGCGCAGTCCGAAGTCGTACGTACGGGAGGCGAGCAGCGGCTCCAGCCAGGAGGCGAGCTCCGGGGTCGCGCGCAGCGCGGGCACCGCGGCGTACGTCATCGAGACCGGGCAGGAGTGGCCCGCCTCGACCTGCCCCCAGACCAGGAACTTCGCGGCTCGCGCGACATGGGCGCCGGACCGGTCCTCCGCCCAGGGCGCCGCGTGCAGGCCGTGGGAGACGGCGGTGCCCATCAGCTCGTGCCAGTACGGGTGGAACTCCACCTCGTCGATCCGGTGGCCGTAGCGGTCGTGGGTGCGCAGCACCGGCGGGTTCTCGTTGGCCACGCGGCCCCATTCCGCCGCCCGTTCGGAACCGGCGAGGACACCGAGGCGGTGGAGGTCGGGTATCGCCCAGTCGGCGCCCTCGCGGGCGACCGCCTCCAGCAGGGCCGGATCGGCGGCCGCGTCGTAACCGTGGTGCGGAGGAACCTGGTTGGTGACCTCATGCGTCTGCGGCATCGTGTCCTCCAAGGGCACGCAGGGTGAAGGTGATCAGGCCGGGGACGACGTCTCCGGCGGTCGCGTCCCCGTCCGCCAGCGGCCCGACGAGCGCTTCGGCGATCGCACCGACGAGGGCTGCGGCCGTCAGCTCGGGTGACTGCGGCGGCAGTTCTCCGGAGGCCACGCCCGCTGCGATCTGTTCGGCGTACACGTCGCGGAACGCCCGCCGGAAGAGGAGGCGTTCGGTGTCGACGGCGGGGTCGGCGGGCTCCGCGAGCAGGGCG
This sequence comes from Streptomyces sp. NPDC059456, assembly GCF_042750055.1. Taxonomy (NCBI): domain Bacteria; kingdom Bacillati; phylum Actinomycetota; class Actinomycetes; order Kitasatosporales; family Streptomycetaceae; genus Streptomyces; species Streptomyces sp. NPDC059456. Next base: position 1,101 of record NZ_JBHYVA010000848.1, on the reverse strand, counting down.
AAGGCGCGCCGCGGTGCTTGCAGGGCCCGGTGGGCGAAGGTCTCGACGGCGGCGGCCACCCGGCGGGCGGCGCCGCCCGGGCGCTCCGCCGCCGCGGTCACCGCCTCCAGTTCGCGCGCCACCAGGGTCCGGAAGAGGGCGGCGGCCAGCTCGGACTTCCCGGAGAACGACTGGTAGACGCTGCCGGTGGAGATGCCGGCCTCGGCCGCGATCGCGGCGACCGAGCAGCCGCCGTACCCCTCACGGGAGAGCAGGCGGACGGCGGCTTCCAGCACCCGCTCGCGCCGGGCGTCGAGGCGGGCCTGTACGGCGGGGGGACGACGGTAGGGCATGGAAGGATTGAAGCACCGATTCACTGCTTCACACCAGACCCGGACCGGATCGCCCCGCACCGCCGTGAGCGGTGCGGGGGACGGTCTACGGGGCGAGCGTCGCGGGGGCCGGGCCGTCGGGGCGGACGGTGATGCCGTACGCGGCCCCGGCGGGGACGGAGTGGAAGACCGGGACGTGCGCGGGCAGCAGGTGTTCGAGCAGGACGGTGGACTCGTGCAGCGCGAACCGGAGGCCGAGGCAGGCGCGCGGGCCGATGCCGAAGGGGAGGTAGGCGCCCGGCCGGGTCGGACGGCCGTCCGGGACGGTGAAGCGGCGCGGGTCGAACCGCTCGGGATCCGGCCACAGTTCGGCGTCGCGGTGCGTGAGGTACGGGCAGACCACCACGTCGGAGCCGGCTTCGACGGCGTGGCCGGCCAGGACGTCGTCCTCGACGGCGTACCGGGGCAGGATCCAGGCGGACGGGTAGAGCCTGAGCGTCTCGTGGACCAGGGCCTGTACGGCGCGGCGGCGCTCCGCCGAGCCGGGTGGGCCGGCGGCCAGCGCGTCCCCGCGGGCCCCGGGGTGGCGGTCGAGCAGCAGGTACAGCCAGGTCAGGGTGGTGGCGGTGGTCTCGTGCCCGGCGAGGAGCAGGGTGATCAGCTCGTCGCGGATCAGGCGGTCGGTGTACTCGGGGCGCTCGGCGGCCGCGTCCAGCAGGAGGTGCAGGAGGCCGGGGCCGTCGGGACCGGCGGCGCCCGTCCGGGCGGCCTCGATGGCGAGGCGGGCGAC
>NZ_JBHYVA010000847.1:0-3179 GCF_042750055.1 Streptomyces sp. NPDC059456 | reverse complement strand
CACCAAGGCACCAGCCTGCTCATCCCGCACCGCAAACGACGAGGACAAACCCACCTCAGCCCGCTACAAGAAGCAGAGAACGCTGTCCACCGACACGCCGGGCACGAGTCGAACACGCTCTATCCCGGCTGAAGAACTGGAAGATCCTGCAGGACTGCCGGCTCAAGGGCAACGGCGTTCCACCCGGCCATCCTCGGCATCGCCCGACTACACAACATGGCCCTCACCGGATAACTCACACCCCATACGGGACAACCTCTAGGCGGTCGGGGTCTGCCCATCGTGCGGCTCGTCGGCAGAGTCAGCGTCTGCCGGATCGGGGCTGACGGTCTGCAGTGCGGCGGCAAGGGCCGTGGCATAGGCAGCAGCTTGTTCGGGAGTGGTGGTGCTGGTGACCTGCACGGTGACATCGCCTGCGTGAAGTTCAACGCTGATATTCCCCTGGCCCGGGGAGGAGCACCAGCGGCGTACCGTGTCGATGGCCGCAGGAAGGGCCAGTACCGTGGTGACGGCAAGGGTGAGGACGTCCAACCCCGTGCCCAGTTGCTCCTTGGGAGCGGGTGCTGCCGGTTCCCAGCGAGCTCGGCCCCAGGCCCGCAGTGTCGGGTCCTGGAGGAGAAACCGACACAGAGACTCCGGAGCCCTGGTCCTGTTGGCCAGGGTCATGCGGATGACGTGTCCCACGCCGGCCTCCTGTATGCCTTGTTCGAGATGATGGGAATGCGTGCGCCGTCGTTGCGGACCTGACGTACCGGGATGGGCAGGCCAGCGGCGAGGCAACGGGCGCGCACGGCGTTGAAGAGGGCATCCGCGTCGATCACGGAGTGCGGGCTGGGGATTCCTTGCGTCAATGTATCGAGGACCTGCCCGGTGAAGGCAGTGTGACGGGCTCCTTCAGGGGCGGACGAGGGTTCGGTCGCGGGCGAGGAAGCCATGACATAGGTGCCGTCGATCGCCAGGACCGAGGCGTCGGCGGTGGACAGCTGTCCCAGAGCGGCCCCGCTGTAGCAGCTGTCGAGAAGGACAAGGCGGGTCAGGGGGCCCTCCGTAATGAGCTGTTTGCGCAGCTCGCGGAAGTCCCAGTAGTCGTAGGGTCGGAAACGGTCCCGGCGGGTCCCGGCCAGCGACAGCAACAGATGCCCGTTGGCGGGGTCGGTGCTGCCATGACCCACGTAGTAGAAGAACAGCGCTCCGGATGCGGGGTCGATCCGGCCCATGACTTCCTCGACGACATCATGGATCTCAACGGGGGTGCGCGGATTGCGAACGACCGCGCAGTTCTCGGTCGGGATGCCGAAGTCTGTCGTGAGGACCTGTCGAAGGTCGTCGAGGTTGTTGTAGACAGCACACAGCCCGGCGAGATGGTCGTAGTCCCTAACGCCGACGAGTACCGCTCCGCCTTTTTGCCAGCAGTCATCAGGCGTTGGCGGGCTCTGACTGGAGCGGTGAGGCATGAGGTTCCTGAGCCGACGGAAGTCTGCCTGTTCCCGCCGCGACAGGCCGCCCAGCCGATCATCCACCCATGCCTTCAGCCGGGTACTCGCCTCCCCACCATCGGACGCGTGTTCCGCAACGAGCCACAGATAGCGTAGTTGCACGGAAGCCGGTTCCGGCATGTCCCCGTCGTAGAGCAGGCCCGCGCCGTCACGCCACATGGGCAAAAGAGGAACCTGCGCCCCCGAAGCGTGATCGTTCCAAGGTGCCGCTTCGGCCACGAGGCGGGCCACAGAAGGAGAGTCCGGCGGGGGCGGAAGCCCTGCAAGCAAGGCTAAAGCGGCGCGGCGGTCGTATGGTGACCATTCCTCTGCACGCCACATGGACCGGGCCTGCGGCGGGTCGCAGAGCGACGACGCACGTTCACGGGGTGAATCAGGCTCGCTGCGCCATATCGGCCCCATGCTCTGCTGCTCATCGACCCAGTGCCATCCGTCGGCATGTAAGTGGCGCCATCCGTGCCAGACGTCGTGAGCGGCGATGAGGCGCTGGTACTCGGCGCCGTGCTCGCGCAGGGATGAGGTCCTGATCGCCGTGACAGCGAGCGGGTGCGGCCGGGCGAGCAGGCCGATCACCGTGCCAACCGCAAGATCGACAAGCGGCGAGCCTTCTCCAACGCCCGGTAAGCACATCTCAGCCACGCTGAAAGTCGGACCCCCAGCGCCCCATGTCACGGGGACGTGTGCAGCGCAGAAAGGGCTTTCCTCCCCATAGGCCGGTTCTATCGCCCCCCACCCGTACAGCATGGCGAACTCCTGACGCTCAGCATCATGCTCCGGAAGCCATACGCATTGGTGGTCCCACAATTCCGTGAGGAGTTCCAGGATTGCCAGCCCCCCGCCACCGGCCTTGAGCTGGGTCCCGTCGAAGATCGGTGTCCGCACGCGCGCCCTCAGCCGAGCACCGCTCTGGATGTGGGGGTTCCTGAGCATCACCTGGTCGTCGGAACCAGACGTGAGGGCGGACCGAACCAGCCGCGCCGAAGTGATGAGGGTGCCTGGCGCGACGAAGATCGCAACCGGCACTGGGGCTTCGACCGGCCGCTCCGGATCAGGACCAAGCACATGAAGCGTGGCCTGCCTCAAGACCTGCTCGTAGTATCTCGACACGCGCCCTGACCCCCAGACCGCACCTAGTTCACCCAAGGGTACTTCCCCCCGAACCTCGGGGGAGGCGAACCGGTGGGACTGACGGGCAGCCTGACCGAGCGGATCCACGCCCAGGCCCCACAGGTGGACGTCGTCTTCCTGCCGGAGGCAGTGCAGGGCGGCCCTGGGCTGCGGCAGGACTGGGTGCTACTTCCACCGCCCGTAGCAGCGGCTCAGGAGGTATCTGGCACAAGTCGGCGAGTCTGTACGCGAGCGTCAGTGAGCCGGTACGACCCATACGGCGCGCCAACGCGTCACGCCCGCCCCGTACAGGGCGGGCGTCATTGGTTCGCGGGTTAAGCGACTCCGTTGGCAGTACGGCAGAGGGAGTCCCGGCCGTCCTTGCTCAGGCAGACGGTGAGCGTCGTACGCTGCCCTTCCGGAAGTGCTTCGGCGGCTGGACCAAGACGTTCACCGACCCCCGCCTCTGCGCGGCCATCGTCGACCGCCTCGCCTTCAACGGCACCATCATCGAAACCGGCACCGACTCCTACCGCCTCGCCAGCACCCGCGCCCGCGCTGAGGAGGCGGCAAAGG
>NZ_JBHYVA010000846.1:0-3184 GCF_042750055.1 Streptomyces sp. NPDC059456 | reverse complement strand
CTGTGTGTCTGTGCCGTGAGCGCGCGACTGGGCGGGGGGGGTCTCCCACAAACACACAACCCCGCGCGGGGGGGGGGGGGGCGCCCCGCCCCCCCGCGGGCCCGGGGGGCGGGCCGCCGCCCCGAATTCACCGCCCGGCCGGGCCCGCCGCACGGGCCGGGCGTGCCCCGCAACCGCATGCGTCGGCCACGTCGGCCGGCGCAGCCGCGGCGGCCGGTTCAGTTACGTCGGCCGGTTCAGCCGCGGTAGTCGCATCAGCCGCTTCAGCCGCGGCAGTCGGTGCAGCCGCGGCGGCCGCATCAGCCGTGTCAGCCGCGGCGTTTGCGGCGGCCCCGGCGCGTCCGTACGCCGTCCGCCCCGCCCCGCGCCCGGCCGTCCAGGGCGATCCACACCCGCACCTCGGTCCCGCCCAGCATCGACCGGCCGATCCGGACGTCCCCGCCCGTCGATTCCGCCACGCGGCGCACGATGTCCAGGCCGAGGCCCGTCGAGCCGTCCCGCCCGCCGTCGTTGCCGCGCCGCAGCGCCGCGTCCGGGTCGGCGATCCCGGGGCCCGCGTCCGAGACGAGGACGATGACCGCGTCCCCCGCGTCGTGGACGTCCACCGCGAACGGGGTGCCCTCCGGGGTGTGCCGGAACACGTTGCCGAGCAGGGCGTCGAGGGCGGCCGCGAGCTCCGGACGGGCGACCGGGAGGCGTACCGTACGGTCCACGCCCGCGAGCCGCACCTCGCGGCCCTCGTCCTCCGCCAGCGCCGACCAGAACGCCATGCGGTCGCGGATCACCTCGGAGGCGTCGCAGCCCGCCCCGGCCCCGCCCGCGGCGGACGCGGGGGCGCGCTGTTCACGGGCCGTACGGATGATCGTGTCGACCTCCCGTTCCAGCTGCTCGACCGCGGCCCGGGTCTGCTCCGCCGCCGGCCCGTCGCCGAGCGAGGCCGCGTTGAGCCGCAGCACCGTCAGCGGCGTCCGCAGCCGGTGCGAGAGGTCGGCGGCCAGCTCCCGCTCGTTGGCGAGGAGTTCCACCACCTGGTCCGCCATCGAGTTGAACGCGACGGCCGCCGAGCGGAGTTCCTTCGGCCCGATTTCCTGCACCCGCGCCCCCAGCCGGCCCTCCCCCAGCTGGTGCGCGGCGTCCGCGAGCCGCTCGGCCGGGCGGACCAGCCGGGCGCCGAGCCGGTCGGCGACCGCCACCGAGCCCACGATCAGCGCCAGGCCGACGCCAGCGAGGACCACCCAGGCCGTCGCGACGCCGTTGCTGACCTCGCTCTCGGGGACGAAGACCTCCACGACGGCGATGTCCCCCGACCCGAGCGCCGTCGGCTGGAGCAGGGCCGAGCCGCCGCGGGCCAGCGGGGCCGTCATCGCCCGGCCCATCCGCCGGGTCTCGTCCACGGCGTGCGCCCCGGCCCGGCCGGTGCCGATCTCCACCGGCGCGTCGCCGCCGACCGCGGGGAGGTGGACCGCCATCCGCCGGGCCGCGCCCATCTGCGTGGACTCCACGGCCTTGCGCAGCTGTACCGGGTCGGTGGTGATGGACAGCGTCGGCCCGATGGTGGCGGCCTGCCGTTCGGCGTTGGAGAAGGCGCGGTCGCTGGCCATCTCCTGGACGACCAGTCCGAGCGGTACGGCGAAGGCCACGACCACCATGGCCGTGACCGCGAGGCACACCTTGACCAGCGCCCACCTCATCGCGCGCTCGCTCCGCCCGGCGCGCCCGCCGTGCCCGGCGCGCTCGCTCCGCCCGGCGCGCTCACAGCGGCGGCTCCAGCTTGACGCCGACCCCCCGCAGCGTGTGCAGGTAGCGGGGGTTGGCCGCCGTCTCGCCGAGCTTGCGGCGCAGCCACGACAGGTGCACGTCGATGGTCTGGTCGTCCCCGTACGACTGCTGCCACACCTCGGCGAGCAGCTCGCGCCGGGCCACGACCACTCCGGGCCGCCCGGCGAGGAAGGCCAGCAGGTCGAACTCCCGCCGGGTCAGGTCCAGCACGGCACCGTCGAGCTCGGCCTGCCGCCGCAGCGGGTCGATGGCGAGGCCGCCCACCCGCAGGACGCGCGAGGGCGGTTCGGCCCCGGCGGCGGCGCGGGCGCGGCGCAGGACGGCGGCCATCCGGGCGGAGAGGTGCTCCACGGAGAACGGCTTGGTCAGGTAGTCGTCGGCGCCGTCGTTGAGGAGCCGGACGATTTCGGCCTCGTCGTCGCGCGCGGTGGCGATGATCACCGGTACGTCGGTGATGCCGCGCAGCATCTTCAGGGCCTCCGACCCGTCGAGGTCGGGCAGCCCGAGGTCGAGGATGACCACGTCGAACCGGTGGTGGGCGACCTCGCGCAGTGCCTCCAGGGCCGTACCGACGCTGCGCACGGTGTGCGAGGCCTCGGTCAGGTGCCGGATCAGGGCCGAACGTACGAACTGGTCGTCCTCGACCACGAGCACACTTGCCATGGGCGGCACCGTAGTCCATCCGGGGGACCCGGCGGGGTGTCGGGCCGTCTCCCGGACGGGTGGTGCAGTATGTGCCCTGATGCACCGAGGACTTGTTCATGCTCTCGCCTGGACGCTGGCGACCGGGGCGGCGGTGACGCTGTCCTGGTGGGGCGTGCACTCGGTCATGTCCGGAACCGCCTACGATCCGCCGCTGGCGGTGCCGCTGACGACGCGGCCGCTGTCCTCCTCGACGCACGGCGCGACGGCGTCGCCGGATCCGGCCTCCGGTTCCGGTTCGCCGTCCCCGTCCGCCTCCCCGTCGGGTTCGCCGTCCGCCACTGCCTCCGGCGCGAAGCCGTCGCCGAAGGCGGCCGCGCCGGGGCCGGGCCCGGACGGGCAGCAGGGCGACGGCGGGGAGGACGCGGGCAGCGTGAAGGCCTACCCGGTCACCGGCGGCCGGGTGGTCTTCGACCTCGGGGCCTCGTCGGCGGAGCTGGTGTCGGCGACGCCGGACGCGGGCTGGCAGATGCAGGTGTGGAAGCAGCCGTACTGGATCCGGGTCACCTTCACGAAGGCGGGCCGGGAGATGTCGGTCTTCTGCACCTGGAACGGCCACCCGCCGATGGTGGAGACGTACGAGGCCTGAGGCCTGAGGCCCGTCCTCGTCAGCGGAAGACCGACGGCGGGGGCTCCGGTGAGGCCACCGCCGAGGCGTCCGCGACGGGGGCCGCGCCGCCCGCGAAGTCGGCGAGGCCCCGGC
>NZ_JBHYVA010000845.1:0-3195 GCF_042750055.1 Streptomyces sp. NPDC059456 | reverse complement strand
CCCCGCGCGGCGCGGCCCCCCCCCACGCCGAGCCGCGGCCCCCCCCCCCCACGCCCCCGGACCCACTCCGACACCGCCCCGCTCGGACCCCGCCCCGTGGCTTCCGACTCACCCCGCCGATCCTGCCCAGCTGCAGCCCCGCCCCGGCATCCCGGCCCGCCTCGCCGATCGTGCCCAGCCGCAGCCCCGCCCCGGCATCCCGGCCCGCCCCGCCGATCCCGCCCCGCCGCAGTCCCGCCCCAGCATCCCGCCCGGCCCCCACCCCCACCCCCACCGCCCGGCTCGGGTTCCGCCCCGCCCCTGGGTCCCGTCGCACCCTGCGTCCCGTCGCCCCTACACCCGTCGGACCTCCACGCCCGCCGCCTCGAATTGGGCTGCCACCGGGTCCGGGAGGGAGGTGTCCGTGACCAGGACGTCGACCGCGTCGGTCGGGCAGATGCGGGCGAAGGCGCGGACCGCCAGTTTGCTGGAGTCCGCCGCGATGACGACCCGGCGGGCCCGCTCGCACAGCAGGCGGTTCATCGCCGCCTCGTCCTCGTGGCGGGTCGCCGCGCCGTCCTGCGGGTCGAACGCGTCCACGCCGACGACGGCCGTGTCCATCGTCAGCTGCCCCAGGACCTGCTGCGCCAGCGGGCCGGTGAGTTCGTACGACTGGGGGCGGGCGACCCCGCCCGTCAGGACGATCTTGAACTGCGGCCTGATGACGAGCTCGCCCGCGATGTTGAGCGCGTTGGTCACCACCGTCAGTGCCGGCGAGCCCGCCGCCAGGTCCGGGCGGCCGGCCAGGGCGCGGGCCACCTCCGTGGTGGTGGTGCCGCCGGTCAGGCCGATCACCTCGCCCGGGGTGATCAGCTCCGCCACCGCTTCGCTGATGCGGTGCTTTTCGGCGGCGCGCCGGGACGTGCGGTAGCGCAGCGGGAGTTCGTACGAGACGCCGTGCACCACCGCCCCGCCGCGGGTCCGTACCAGCAGCTGCTGTTCGGCCAGCTGGTCGAGGTCGCGGCGGATGGTCGCGGCGGACACGCCGAGCGTCTCCGCGGCCGGTTCGACCTCCAGCTCGCCCCGCTCCACCAGCAGGTCCAGCAGTGTCTGCCAGCGTTCCTTGCGGGTCATGGACCCCACGGTGATCGACCCCCTCGCGCTCTCTTGGCCTACGCGTCGACACTAACTCAGGGATCAACCCCCGAGATGCTTGAAGTTGCGTGAAATGGACCGCTACCTTGCAGGAAAACGCATACGCATCGCACCCGCCGCGCTAGGAGCCGCCATGAGCCACGTCGCGTACGAGTTGGGCACACAGCCGGAGTGCTGGGAGCGGGCCGCCGAACTGGCCCCGGCCCACCGGGCGGTGCTGCCGCAGCCGGGGGAGCGTGCCGCGATCGTCGGGTGCGGGACCTCGTACTACATGGCCCAGGCGGCTGCCGCCCTGCGCGAGGAGGTGGGCCACGGGGAGACCGACGCCTTCGCCGCGTCGGAGTTCCCGCTGCACCGCCGCTACGACCGGGTCGTCGCGCTCACCCGGTCGGGCACCACCACCGAGGTGCTGGACCTGCTGGCCGGGCTGCGGGACGTGGGAATCCGGACGACCGCCGTCATCGGTGACCCGGCGACCCCGGTGATGACCCTCGCCGACGAGCTCGTCGTCCTCGACTTCGCCGACGAGCAGTCCGTCGTGCAGACCCGCTTCGCGACGACCGCGCTGACCCTGCTGCGCGCCCACGTCGGTCGGCACACCCCGGCCGCGGTCGCCGACGCCCGTACCGCCCTCGCCGAGCCGCTTCCCGAACAGGCGGTGAACCGAGGTCAGTTCACCTTCCTCGGCCGGGGCTGGAGCGTGGGCCTCGCCCACGAGGCCGCGCTGAAGATGCGCGAGGCCTCGCTGTCGTGGTCCGAGTCGTACCCCGCGATGGAGTACCGGCACGGGCCGATCAGCGTCACCGGCCCCGGCACCCTCACCTGGTCGCTCGGCGAGGCGCCCGAGGGGCTCGCCGAGCAGGTGCGGGCCACCGGCGGCCAGTGGGTGGCCGGGCGGCTCGACCCGCTCGCCGAGCTGGTCCGGGTCCACCGGCTGGCGATCGCGGTGGCGGCCCATCAGGACCTCGACCCCGATCAGCCGCGGAACCTGACCCGCTCGGTGATCCTCACCGCCGGTGAGGAGGCGGTCCGATGAGCCTGGTGTCCGCCGGGACGCTCGTCCTGGAGGCGGCGGCCGCGGGCCGAGCCGTCGCCGCCTTCAACATCATCACCTTGGAGCACGCCGAGGCCGTCGTCGCCGGGGCGGAACGGGCGGGCCTGCCCGTCATCCTGCAACTGAGCGAGAACGCGGTGAAGTTCCGCGCCGGGCAGCTGCTGCCCATTTCGCGCGCGGCCGTCGCGTGCGCGGAGGCCGCCGGGATCCCGGTCGGCCTGCACCTGGACCACGTCAAGAGCCCCGACCTGCTCCGGCAGGCCGCGGACGCCGGGTTCAGTTCGGTGATGTACGACGCCGCGCAGCTCCCGTACGCGGAGAACCTGGAGGCGACCCGCTCCGCGGCCGACTGGGCGCACGCCAACGGGCTGTGGGTCGAGGCCGAGCTGGGTGAGGTGGGCGGCAAGAACGGCGCCGCCCCGCTCGACCCGCACGCGCCGGGCGCCCGTACGGACCCGGACGAGGCCCGCCGGTTCGTCGCCGACTCGGGAGTCGACGCGCTGGCCGTGGCGGTCGGCAGCAGTCACGCGATGACCAGCCGCACCGCCGAGCTGGACCATGCGCTGCTGGCCCGGCTGGCGAAGACCGTGGACGTGCCGTTGGTGCTGCACGGTTCCTCGGGGCTGCCGGACGCGGAACTCGCGGCGGCGGTGGCGGGCGGCATCCGCAAGGTCAACATCGGCACCGCGCTGAACCTGGCCATGACGGAGGCGATCCGCACCCACCTGACCCCGGCGGACCCCCGTCCCTACCTGACGGCGGCCCGTACGGCGATGGCGGCGACGGCCGCGGCGATGATCACCGCGCTGAACTGACCGCGGGCCGGGGCGCCCCCCCCGGCACTCCCGGTTCCCCCGGTGCCCCGGCACATCGGGTCAGCGGGGGATGAGCCGGGCCCGGGGGGACCGCCGCGCCAGCCCCCCGGCCCGGTCCGGGGTGGCGCCCCCGTCCACGGGGGTGTCTTTTAAAAAAATACGAGCCCACCATTACCAAATGGATCAGGTGGT
>NZ_JBHYVA010000844.1:0-3196 GCF_042750055.1 Streptomyces sp. NPDC059456 | reverse complement strand
GGCACGAGCCCCCCGCGGCGCTCGCCGACGCCGTCCGCCGCGCCGTGACGGGCGAGGCGGTCACGGACCCGACGCTCGAACCGCAGGACCGCGGGCGGGACGGCCGTTCCAGGCCACCGATTTGACGGATTCCGCCGCAGCGCCGGACCGCGTACCGGGCCCAGGATGAGCCTCCCGCAACCTGCTTTCGTGGAGGAATCATGCGCATGTCCGCCCTGCCCGCCGCGCTCGCGCTGGTGGCCGCCGTGCTCGCCACGGGAGCGGCTCCGGCCACCGCCGACACCCCGGGCCCGGTCCTCACGGTCGACCTGGAGGCCGGCACCGCCGCCCTCCACCACAACACCGCGCGGGTGACCTACGAGCGCGTCGACGGCGCGGTGAACGCGGTCAGGATCATCTCGGTGGAGATCGTCAGCGGCGAGCGCGACTGTGCCTGGGTGGCGTGGAACGACCCGCACAACGTGAACGACTGGTCCAACCTGACGAGCGAGCCCTCCTGCAACGGCACCGGCCTGGTGGAGTCGCCCGACGAGATCATCAAGGCGCCGGCCGGCCACCCGCTCAAGGTGCGCCTGGCCGCGGACCACGGCACGGACGTGGTGCACAAGGACATCGAGAAGCTCTGACCGGGGTCGGGCGGGGCCCGGTCGCTACGAGCCGTCGCCCGCCCGCGCATGGGCGAGGGCGGCCAGGCGGTCGCTCTCGCCCGGGGCGGTGAACAGCCGCTTGGGCAGCACCACGAGGCAGGTCCGGCGGCGCGAGCGGCCCGTGAACACGTGCAGCCGGGGCGTCTCGTGGTACCAGCGCACCTCGTCCCAGGTGATCCGCTGCGACTGCCCGCCGCGGAACGCCGTGATGCCCTCCTCGTCCACCACGGCCCGTTTCTGCTCGCCGGCCCGGCCGGAGCGGAAACCCGAGGCCACCACCAGCCGCGGCAGGACCAGCAGCGCGACGAGGCCGTACACCACCGCGATGCCGAGGGCGACAGGGTCCACGCTCAGACCGTCCGGGGAGGGCGAGATGCCCGTCGCGGCGAGGAAGACCGTGCCGAGTACGGCCGGCACCCGCCCCCTGCGGAACATCCCGGCGGCTCGGGCGGCCTCGGTGTACTCGTCCCGGGATACGTCGCCGGTGACGCTGAAGGACGTCTCGCACATGTCGCTCACGGGGGCGGAGCCTACCCCTCCGCCCCCGGCGGGACGGAGCGGGATCAGTCCCGCCGCAGGAGGGTGACGACGGCCGCCCCGCCGAGGCCGATGTTGTGGGCGAGGCCGACGCGGGCGCCCGCGACCTGCCGCGGACCGGCGGCGCCGCGCAGTTGCCAGACCAGTTCCGCCGCCTGTGCGAGCCCCGTCGCACCCAGCGGGTGGCCCTTGGAGATCAGGCCGCCGGAGGGGTTCACCACCCACCGCCCGCCGTACGTCGTCGCGCCCGACTCCACCAGCTTCCCGCCGCCGCCCTCCTCGCACATCCCCAGCGCCTCGTACGTCAGCAGCTCGTTGATCGAGAAGCAGTCGTGCAGCTCGATCACGTCCACGTCCTCGATGCCGAGCCCGGACGCCGAGAACACCTGCCGTCCGGCCGCCGCCGTCATCGGCCTGCCGACCACGTCGATGCACGATCCGGAGGCGAAGGACTCCTGCGTGTCCGTCGTCATCGCCTGCGCGACGATCTCCACCGCCTTGTCGTGCAGCCCGTGCCGCACCACGAACCGCTCGGACACGACCACCGCGGCCGCCGCCCCGTCCGAGGTCGGTGAGCACTGGAGCTTCGTCAGCGGCTCGTGGATCGGCTTGGCCGCCAGGATCTCCTCGACCGTGTACACGTCCTGGAACTGCGCGTTCGGGTTGTTCGCCGAGTGCCGGTGGTTCTTCGCCCCCACCGCCGCCAGCTGCGCGGCCGTGGTCCCGTACCGCTCCATGTGCTCGCGCGCCGCGTTCCCGAAGATCTGCGCGGTCGGCGGCGACATCTCGAAGCCGTGCCCGGCGGCCATGATCCCGTAGTGCCGGGCGACCGGCGAGGTCTTGAAGTCGGAGCCCGCGTCGGCGCCCCCGCCCAGCGCGCCCTTCTTCATCTTCTCGAAGCCCAGCGCCAGCACGCAGTCGCTGATCCCGCCCTCCACGAACTGCCGGGCCATCATCAGCGCCGTGGACCCGGTGGCGCAGTTGTTGTTCACGTTGTAGACCGGGACCCCGCTCAGCCCCAGCTCGTACGCGGCCCGCTGGCCGGCCGTGGAGGCCTGGAAGCAGTACCCGACCGGCACCTGCTCGACCAGGTCGTAGCCGATGCCCGCATCGGCCAGCGCCGCCGTCCCGGCCTCCTTCGCCATGTCCCAGTACTGCCAGTCCCTCGACTCCGGCTTCTCGAACTTCGTCATGCCGACGCCCACGATGTACGACTTCATGCCCGACAACTCCTAGTCCCTGGGAAGGCCGAGGATCCGCTCGGCCACGACGTTGAGCTGGACCTGCGTGGTGCCTCCGGCGATGGTCAGGCAGCGGGACATGAGCATCCCGTGCACCGCCCGCTCCCCCGCCCCCTCCCGTACGGCGCCCGCCGGGCCCAGCAGTTCGAGCGCGAGCTCGGCGGTCCGCTGCTGGTGCGGGGTCTGGACGAGCTTGCGCACCGACGCACCGGCCCCCGGCTCCAGCCCCGACACCTGCTGGAGCGTGGTGCGCAGCCCGATGCAGGCCAGGGCGTGCGCCTCGGCCGTGAGCGCCCCGATCCGGGCCCGGTAGGAGCCGTCGAGTTCGGCGGAGCGGGCGATCAGCGCCTCCAGCCCGGACGCGAAGGTCATCTGGTCGGCCATGTGGACCCGCTCGTTGCCGAGGGTGTTGCGGGCGACCTTCCAGCCGTCGTCGGGCGCGCCGACGAGGGCGTCCGCGGGCAGCAGGACGTCGTCGAACCAGACCTCGTTGAAGAGGGCGTCGCCGGTGATCTCCTTGAGGGGGCGCACGTCGATGCCGGGGCTGTTGCGCATGTCGACGACGAAGTAGCCGAGCCCCTCGTGCTTGGGGGCGGCCGGGTCGGTCCGGGCCAGCAGGATCCCGAAGTCGGCGCTGTGCGCGGAACTCGTCCACACCTTCTGCCCGTTGACCTTCCAGGAGCCGTCCGGAGTCCGCGGGGGCCCGGGGGGGGGCGCGGGGCCGTGGGCGGCGGGATGGTTTTAACAAAATAAGGCGGCGGCGCGCAATAT
>NZ_JBHYVA010000843.1:0-3222 GCF_042750055.1 Streptomyces sp. NPDC059456 | reverse complement strand
AAGTGTTTGTATCTCTTGGGGTTTCGTGCGCTCGGTGTTGTGTATAAGAGAGAGCCCGCCGCCCGTACGCGATCTCCACACCGCCGAGCCGGCCGAGCTCGGCGAGCAGGGCGTCGATCAAGTACGGCCGGGATATGAGGAGTTCGGGGCGGCCCGCCTTGCGCTCGATCCGTTCGAGCGGCAGCGCGGCCAGCACGGTGCCGTCGGGACGGCGGATCCGGGCGCCCCGGTACGGGACGGCGCGCGCCCGCAGGGCCTCCCCGAGGCCGAGCCGGTCGAGCGCCGCCTGGGCGGTGGGATGGATCCCGAAGGCCGTCCCGTACCGCTCGGGCGCGGTCCGCCGCTCCAGGACGGACACCTCCCAGCCCGCGCGGCGCAGCCCCACGGCGGCGGCGAGCCCGCCGACCCCCGCCCCCACCACGACGGCCGTCCCCGCAGCGCTCGTGCCGTTCCGCATGGCGTACCTCCTCGACCCGTGCCACCACGCGGTCGCGCCACCGGGCGACCGCGCCCTGACTACCACACCTGTGGTACCACGGATGTGGTTAGGGTGGCAACGTGAACCAGGACCGGAGGGACCGGCTGCGCGACGCGGCCGTCACCGTGCTGGCGGAAGCGGGCGGCCGCGGGCTGACGCACCGGGCCGTCGACACGGCCGCCGCCGTACCGCAGGGCACGGCCAAGAACTACTTCCCGACCCGCGACGCACTCCTGCGGGCCGCGGCCGAGCGCTGCCTGGAGCAGTACCGGGCCGTGGCCGCCGACCTCGCCGGAGCGGGGCCCGGGCCCGCCGACCGGACCGCACTGGCAGCCCTGATCGCCGGACTGCTGCGCGACGTGGCCGGGCCCGGCCGGCCGCGCGTACTCGCCTACCTGGAACTCCAGACCGAGGCCGCGCGGCGGCCGTGGCTGGCCGCACTGCTCGACCCGATCGGCGCGTCGGACTTCGCGGCGTACGAACGGCTGCTGCGCGCGGCCGGCCTGCCGGCCGGACCGGAGCGGGCCCGCACCCTCACGCTCGCCCTGCACGGCGCGCTCCCCCACCTGCTGGCCGGGGCGCCGGACACCCTCGCCGCCGCCGGACTCGACGACCTGGAGGGCTTCGCACGCGGTGTACTGGCCTGCGCATGCCCCGAACCGCCCGAGGAGGAAACGTGATCACTCGACTCGACCGCGCCGTGGGCGCCGTCCTGGGCTCGGCCGTGGGCGACGCGCTCGGGGCGCCCTACGAGTTCGGGCCCGCCGGGGAGCTGACGGCACGCGGCGAGGAGATGCGCGGGGGCGGCGGCTGGGATCCGGGCGAGGCCACCGACGACACGCAGATGGCCGTCCTGGTGGGCGAGTCCCTGCTGGAGCACGGCGGCCTCGAACTCCCCGACGTCTTCGCCCGGTTCCGGCGCTGGGCGGCCGCCGAACCCAAGGACATCGGGCTCCAGACCGAGTACGTGCTGACCAGCGGCGAGGCCTGGGACCTGGCCGCCGCCCTGCACTTCCAGATCCACGCGCGGGCGGCGGGCAACGGTTCCCTGATGCGGGCCTCCACCGCCGCGGTGTACTTCGCCGCCGACGGACGGGAGGCGACCATGGACGCCGCCCGGCGGATCGCCGCACTGACGCACGGCGACCGGGCGGCGTGGGAGGGCACGGCCGTACTGCACGAGCTCGTACGGGTGACGCTCGACGGGGACGACCCGCTGGCCGCCCTCCCCGGGGTGCTCGGCGCGGTGCACCCGGACCACCGCGAGCGGTACCGGGTCGTCCTCGGCCCCGACTGGCATCCGTCGCAGGCCACCGAGTTCAACGGGGCCGTGTGGCCCTGCCTGGGCTCCGCGGTGTGGGCCCTGCGGACGACCACCGGCTTCGCCGGAGCCGTACGGGCCGCCGTGGACCTCGGCGGCGACACCGACACGGTGGCCGCGGTCACCGGCACCCTGGCCGGCGCCCGCTACGGCCGGGCGGCGATCCCGCCGGAGTGGACCGCCGCGCTGCACGTGCCGCTGCCCGGATACGGCGGCCGGGTGCTGGACGCGGACGCGCTGGGCGCGCTCGCCCGGTCCCTGGCGGAACGGACGTAGCGACCGGGGCCCGGCGGGACCATCACCCGACGGCCGCGCCCTCGCCCGCGAGCCGCCGCCCTTCGGCGTAGCCGAGCGCGGCGGCGGGGAGCGCGCCCTCCTGGCCGCTGAGCAGGACGGTCAGGGTCCCGGTACGGGGCAGGCCCGGCTCGGGGAGGGCGCCGAGACGGCGCAGCGCCTGTACGGCGACGGGCTCGGCGGAGCCGTGGAAGCGCAGGTCGGCGCCGCCGGTCCGCTCGGCCAGGGCGGCCCGGATGGGCGCGTCGACGAGCTCGTAGTGCGTGCAGCCGAGGACGACGTCGGTGACATCGGCCGGGGTCAGCGCGGCAGCCGCGGCGACGGCCGCCGCGACGGCGGCGTCGTCCCCCGCCTCGACGGCGTCGGCGAGCCCCGGACAGGGCACCTCGGTGACCCGGACCCCGGCGGCGAAGTCACGGATCAGCCCGCGCTGGTAGGGGCTCCCGGTGGTCGCGGGGGTGGCCCAGATGGCGACGCGCCCGCCCGCGGCGGCGGCGGGCTTGATCGCGGGAACGGTCCCGATCACCGGAATCCCGGGTTCGAGCTCGGCCCGGAGCGTGGGCAGGGCATGCACGCTGGCGGTGTTGCAGGCCACGATCAGCGCGTCCGGCCGGTACCCGGCGGCGGCCCGGGCCACACCGAGGGCACGCCCGGTCAGGTCCTCGGGGGTACGCGGCCCCCAGGGCATGCCGACGGGGTCGGAGGAGAGGACCAGATCGACGTCGGGCCGCAGCCGCCGCATCGCGGCAGCCGCCGCGAGCAGGCCGATTCCGGAGTCCATGAGGGCGATCTTCACCTGGTCACCTTAATCGACGCCCCGCCGGAAAACCCCAAACGGAAGCCCACGGGGGCCGGAACACTGCCGTTCCACCGGCACCCCCGAAGCCCACCGCCCGGGCGGCGGGAACCCCCGCAAACCCACAAACCCGCTGGCAGCCCACCCCACGGAGCCCCCGCACCGGAAAGCCCCGGGGGCACACCGGCCGATCGAGAACCGGCCAGGGGGTGGGGGTGGGGGTGGCGAGGCTGGTCGGGGTCGGCGGGGGGTGAGGCGGGATTCCGGGGGCGGGGTCCGGGTGGGGCGGTGTCGGAGTGGGTCCGGGGGCGTCCCGCCAGTCCACTGTCCTTC
>NZ_JBHYVA010000842.1:0-3229 GCF_042750055.1 Streptomyces sp. NPDC059456 | reverse complement strand
GTCCCCCCCGTGGGCGCTCGTCTCCCGGCCAAGGGGCATCCCCCCCGCCCCCCGAGGGCGCTCGTGTCCCGGCCAAGGAGCATCCCCCCGTACCCCCCCCCCACACACACAAAGGCACTCATGTCCCGGCCCATGGGCTTCCGCCCCGCCCTTCCGGCGGGGCGTCGGGTGGTCAGAAGATGACCGTCATTGCGAAGAGGGACAGGGCCACCGTGCAGGTCACTGCCGCCAGGGCCGCGCGGGGGGTGAGGGGCTGGGGGCGGGGGGACGCCAGTTGGCGCATGCGGTGGTGGGCGATCGCCAGGAACGCCAGCCAGATCAGCGCGATCACCGCCGCCCCGCCGACCTCGACCGGCGAGCCCGGCCCGCGCAGCGCCGTGCGCAGTGCCAGCACCGCCGTCACCGAGCACGCCAGCGTCGTACGCCGCCACGCGAGCCGGGTCCGCTCGGGCTGCAGGCCCGCGTCACGGTCGGGCGTGCCGGAGGCCGTCATCGGCCGCTCGTCCAGCCCATCAGCACCACCAGGACCATCGACACCGCGACCAGCCCCACCCCCAGGCTCAGCACCACCGGGAACCGGGACAGCGGCAGGTCCTCGCCCCGCCGCATCGCCCGCTCGCACCGCACCCAGTGGTTCACCGCCCGCAGCGCGCAGGCCGCACCCACCGCGAGCAGCGCGAGCGCCATGCCGACCCGTACCCCCCAGCGCAGGTCCGGCAGGAACTGGTCCACCGCGAAGCCGCCGCCCACCAGGGCCAGGGAGGTCCGGATCCAGGCCAGGAAGGTCCGCTCGTTGGCCAGCGAGAACCGGTAGTCGGGGGTCTCGCCCTCGTCCCTCAGCCGCTGGGGGGCGAACCAGAGGCGCACGTCCTTGACGAAGTCGATCACCTGATCAATCTACTGGCGGGACTCCCGGTGCGCGCGCAGCCGGCGGTAGGCCTCCAGCCCGTCCGGCACCCACGGCCACTCCCCGTCGGCGACCCGCCCCGCCAGCTCCTCCTCGGAGAGCCACGCGTGCCAGGCCACCTCCGACTCCTGCGGCTGCACCGGCAGCTCGCAGCGCACCTCGTGGACGTACGACCACCAGGCCCCGCCCGGTCCCTCGTACAGGAACTTGAACAGCGGGACGGGCTGCGCCAGACCGGCGACGCCCAGTTCCTCCTCGGCTTCCCGCAGCGCGGCCTCGGCGTAGCTCTCGCCGGCGCCCACCACGCCGCCCACGAACATGTCGTAGGCCGAGGGGAAGACCAGCTTCGACGCCGTCCGCCGGTGGACGAAGATCCGTCCCTGCGCGTCCCTGGCCTGGACGAACACGCACCGGTGGAGCAGCCCGCCCGCGTACACCTCGCCGCGCGGAGCCCGCCCCGTCACCCGGTCGTCCCGGTCCACCACGTCCAGTACTTCGTCAGCAGCACTCACACGGATCATCCAACCACCGCTGTTGACTGGTTACCGCTCCGTAGCCAAGGATCTGCCCCACCATCGACCGGAGGACGGGTTCGCCATGACGTACGACGCAGACGTGATCGTGATCGGGGCCGGCCTCGCCGGGCTCGTGGCCACCGCCGAGCTCGTCGACGCGGGCCGCAAGGTCATCCTGCTCGACCAGGAGCCCGAGCAGTCGATCGGCGGCCAGGCGCACTGGTCCTTCGGCGGGCTGTTCTTCGTCGACTCGCCCGAGCAGCGGCGGATGCGGATCAAGGACAGCCGCGAGCTCGCCCTCCAGGACTGGCGGGGGACCGCAGGCTTCGACCGGGAGGAGGACGCCTGGCCGCGCCGCTGGGCGGAGGCGTACGTCGATTTCGCGGCCGGCGAGAAGCGGCCCTGGCTGCACGCGCAGGGAGTCCGCTTCTTCCCGGTGGTCGGCTGGGCCGAACGCGGCGGGTACGACGCCAACGGCCACGGGAACTCCGTCCCCCGCTTCCACATCACCTGGGGCACCGGGCCCGGTCTGGTCGAGCCCTTCGAGCGGCGGGTCCGCGCCGGGGTGGCCCGCGGCCTGGTGCGGCTCTGCTTCCGCCACCGGGTCACCGGGCTCGCCCGGACGGCGGGGGTGCTGGACACCGTGACGGGCGAGGTGCTGGAGCACTCCGACGCCGTGCGGGGGACCGCGAGCGGCCGGGGGACCACCGGCACGTTCTCCCTCCGGGCCCAGGCGGTCATCGTGACCAGCGGCGGCATCGGCGGCAACCACGACCTCGTGCGCAGCCAGTGGCCGGCCCGGCTCGGCACCCCGCCGCAGCGGATGCTCTCGGGGGTCCCGGCACACGTGGACGGCCTGATGCTCGGCATCGCGGAGGAAGCCGGGGCCAGCCACGTCAACAAGGACCGGATGTGGCACTACACCGAGGGCATCGAGAACTGGGACCCGATCTGGTCCCGGCACGGCATCCGCATCCTGCCCGGCCCGTCCTCGCTCTGGCTGGACGCCACCGGCAAGCGGCTGCCCGTACCGCTCTTCCCGGGGTTCGACACCCTCGGCACCCTGGACCACATCATGAAGACCGGCCACGACCACACCTGGTTCGTGCTCAACCAGCGCATCATCGGCAAGGAGTTCGGCCTCTCGGGCTCCGAACAGAACCCGGACCTGACGGGCAAGTCGGTCCGCGACGTCATCGGCCGGGCACGGCAGGCCGTACCCGGCCCGGTGAAGGCCTTCATGGACAACGGGGCCGACTTCGTCGTCGAGCGGGACCTCGGCTCGCTGGTGCGCGGCATGAACGCGGTCACCAAGGAGGACCTGCTCGACGAGGAAACGGTCCGCCGGGAGGTCGTGGCCCGCGACCGCGAGGTCGCCAACCCCTTCACCAAGGACCTCCAGGTGACGGCCATCCACGGCGCCCGCAAGTACCTCGGCGACCGGCTGATCCGCACCGCGGCACCGCACCGGATCCTGGACCCGAAGGCCGGCCCGCTGATCGCCGTCCGGCTCTCCGTCCTGACCCGCAAGTCCCTGGGCGGCCTGGAGACCGACCTGTCGTCGCGGGTCCTGACCGGGTCCGGCGAGCCACTGCCCGGCCTGTACGCGGCCGGCGAGGCGGCCGGCTTCGGCGGCGGCGGGGTGCACGGCTACCGCGCCCTGGAGGGCACCTTCCTCGGCGGCTGCATCTTCTCGGGCCGGGCGGGGGGGGGGGGGCGGGGGCGGGGGGGGGGGGGGGGGGGGTGGGGGGTGGGGGGGGGGGGGGGGGCGGCGGGGCGGGGCCGGGTCGCGGAGGGGGTCGGAGCG
>NZ_JBHYVA010000841.1:0-3231 GCF_042750055.1 Streptomyces sp. NPDC059456 | reverse complement strand
GCCCGCGCCCGCCGCCCGGCGGGGGGGGGGGGGGGGGGGCGGCCTCCGCGGGGGGGTCGCGCGGGGGCCGGGGGGGCCCGCCCCCCGCGCGGCGGCGCCGGGGGGCCCGGCGCGCGCCACGACCGCCCCGGCGGCGGCAGCGGTGACGGCCGCCCGGCGGAGGGTCAGGGGGACGCGCTTCAGGTTCATCACAGTGGTTCTCCACGGTCGGGTCACGGTCGGTGAGGACGCGGAATGACGCCCTTCACTCCCGCACGACGCGCGACCCCCCGGGAGGTTGCCGCCGATTGCGAAAAAATTTTTGCGGGCGTCCGCGTCACGCCGCGGGCAGCGGGATCCGGCGCACCACCTCGAAGCTCAGGTTCCCGTAGGCGGTGAAGAAGGCCGTGGCCGCGAGCTCCGTGGCACCGCCCGGGTCGCGGGCGATGACCCTGCCCCGGCGGGCCGTCCGGTCCAGTTCCGGGGCGTGCCTGCGGCCCAGCCGGACGGTGCGGGTGACCCCGTCCGCGCGGACGTTCAGGAAGCAGTCCCAGGTGCCCGGCGGTATCGGCCCGCCGTCGGCCACCGTGGCCAGGTCGAGCTCGGCCAGGAAGCCCGCCATGATCAGCTTCGGGTCCACCTCCGTGAGCTCCGGCGCCGGGAGCGGCTTGACCGGTACGAGGTGTTCGTCGCCCGTCTCCCGCGCCCGCAGCAGCAGCTCGCTCCCCATGCGGCCGGTCCCGAGCGACTGGATGTACGCGTGGCCGGTCAGCCGTGCCAGGCCGCCCTTCCAGGTCAGTGAGGAGAGCAGGTGCTGCGTCTTGAGCAGGTCGGTCACGTCGAAGAGGACGTCCGGCAGTCCCGCCGCCGGGTCCCGGAACAGCGGGTAACAGCGGTACACGCGGCCGTTCTCGACGCGTTCCCGCGGCGCCGGCTCCTGCGCCGGCTCGTACTCCATCAGCTGCTCGAAGGCGGCCAGGGGGCCGCAGGCGAACGCGTACAGCCGGATCCAGTCGATCCGCGGCAGCTCGCCGCCCATGTCCGGGCGCCAGTACGTCTGCACCAGCTCCCGCGCCCGGTCGTACACCTCGGTGGTGAAGCCGGGGTCCTCGTGGCGGGCGTCGACGGCCGGGCGCAGCGCGGTGCGCAGCAGGCTGCGGAAGTGCCGGCCGAGCATCCGGCGCCGCCCCACCGGGTCCTGGACCCGTTCGGCGACGAGTGCCATGACGCGCTCGATGTGGGCGACCGTCTCGGCCGCGGTCCGGGGGCGGGCGGTGATGTTCTGCCCGTCCTCGCGGCGGCGCAGGAAGTAGCAGTCGTAGTCGCCGACGACGGAGATCTTCCCGGCGGCCAGGAACACCTCCGTCACGAAGACCTGGTCCTCGCCGTACCAGAGGTCCTCCGGGTAGCGCAGGTGCGCGTCCTCGATGACCTGGCGGCGCATCAGCTTGGCCGAGTGCAGCGAGCGGTAGACCTCCGAGGTGTAGAGGTCGGCCTCCTCGGCGTGGCGGTGGGCCTTCTCCGAGACCGTCCGGCCGAGCCCGACCTGCTTGGCGAGCACGAGGTCGCTGTCCTGGGTCTCGGCCATGTCCAGCAGCCGCTCCAGCGCCTCGGGGCCGAGGTGGTCGTCTGCGTCGAGGACGAAGACGAAGCGGCCGCGGGCCAGGTCGAGGGCCCGGTTGCGCGGGGCGCCGGGGCCGCCGGAGTTCGGCTGGTGCAGGACGCGGACCTGCGGGTGCCGGGCGGCGTAGCGGTCGAGCTCCGCGCCGCTGCCGTCCGTGGAGCCGTCGTCGACCGCGATGATCTCCAGACGCTCGGCCCCCAGGGTCTGGCCGAGTGCCGAATCGAGGCATTCGTTCAGATAGGGCATCGCGTTGTAGACGGCGATGATCACGGTGATGTCGGGGGCGGACGCGTGGTGCATGCACCGAGCATAAAGTTCCGCTTCCCGGGCTCCCGCGGGGGTGTCCGGTGGCCGGGAGCGCCCTGGTCTGCGCGGGCGGTTCAGCGCAGCCCGCGCAGGGCCCGGCCGAGGAGGACGATCCCCTCTTCCAGTTCGCCCGGCGGGCCCGCCGCGTAGCCGAGGACGAGCCCCGGCGGGCCGGGCCGCATGCGGTGCCAGGACAGCGGGTGGGCCTTGACCCCGAGGGCCAGGGCCGCGGCGGCCAGGGCGGTGTCGTCGAAGGCGGCGCCGTCGAAGGTGACCATCAGGTGCAGGCCGGCCGCCGCTCCGTGGACGCGGGCGCCCGGCAGGTGGGCGGCGACCGCCCGGAGCATGGCGTCCCGCCGGCGGCGGTGGCGGCGCCGGACGAGCCGCAGATGGCGTTCCAGTGCGCCGGAGTCCATCAGCCGGGCCAGTACGAGTTGGGCCAGGACCGGATTGCCGAGGTCGGCGTAGCGCTTCGCGGCCACCACCGCCTCGCGCAGCCGGGGCGGCACCAGCAGCCAGCCGAGGCGCAGTGCGGGGGCGAGCAGTTTGGAGACGCTCCCGGCGTAGCAGACGCCGTCGGGCAGCAGGGCGCGCAGGGCCGGGACGGGGGCGCGGTCGTAGCGGTGCTCCGCGTCGTAGTCGTCCTCGACGACGAGCCCTCCGGCCACAGCCCAGGCGAGCAGCTCCCGGCGGCGCTCGCCGTCCAGCACGACCCCGGTGGGGAACTGGTGCGCCGGGGTCAGCAGCACGGCCCGGGCCCCGCTCGCCCGGAGCGCGGCGACGTCGAGCCCGCCGTCGTCCACTGGCACCGCCACCGTCTCCAGCCGGCCGTACTCCAGCTGCTGCCGGGCCCCGAGCGAGCCGGGGTCCTCGACGGCGACCGTGCGGAGGCCGCCCTCGCGCAGGACGTGCGCCAGCAGGCCCAGTGCCTGGGCGACTCCGGCGACGACGACGACCTCGTCGGGGTCGGCGCGGATCCCGCGGTTGCGGGCCAGCCAGCCGGTGACCGCCGAGCGCAGCGCGGGGGCGCCCTGCGGGTTCCCGTAGCCGAAGTCGGCGGGGGTGAGACCGGCGAGCACCTGCCGCTCCGCCCGGAGCCAGGCCGTCCGCGGGAACGCGGTGAGGTCGGGCACCCCGGGCGACAGGTCGATCCGCGCGGGGACCGCCCGCAGCGCGTCGACGACGGGCCCGAACCCGGCCGTTCCGAACGGCCCGCCGGCCGGACGGTCGGGGCCGTGGGAGGTGCCGGAACGGATCCGGTCGCGGGGGCGGGCGGCGTCGGCTTCGCCCTGCCCGGCCGGGCCCGCCGGACCGTCCAGGCC
>NZ_JBHYVA010000840.1:0-3232 GCF_042750055.1 Streptomyces sp. NPDC059456 | reverse complement strand
CCGGAGGGGGGCGCCGCGCCAGAGTGGGCCGTCCCGCCGGAGTACGCCGTTCCGGCCGAGGGGGCCGCCCCCGCGGGTCAGGTCGCCCCGCGAGGGTGGACCGCCGCGCCGGAGCGGACCGTCCCGGCCGGGCAGGCCGTCCCGCCGGAACGCGTCGTCCCGGGGGAGGGTTCCCGGGTTCCGGGCGTCGGCGGGATCGTGCGCGTCGTCCGGGAGTTGGCGGGGCTGCGGGCCGAGGGGCGCAGTGGGGAGGCGCACGTCCTGCTGTGCGAGGCCGCCGCCTGGCCCGCCGAGCGGCTGCCCGGCCTCGCCGACGAGCTGCTGCGCGCCGGGCTCGGCGCGGACTGGGCCACGCTGCTGTGGGAGGCGGCCTCGCTGCCGCCCGAGCGGCTCGCCGCGGTCGCGGCCGCCCTCGGCGAGGCCGGCCGCGCCGCCGACTGCGAGGCGCTGCTGCGCCAGGGCGCCGCCCGCCCCGCCGCCGAGATCGCCGACGCCGCCCTGGCCCTGGCCGGGGCCGGCCGGCTCGCCGAGGCCGACGCCCTCCTCGGTGCGTTCGTCAAGGTCCGTACCGCGGAGGAGGCGGTCCGGCTCGCGCGCCGCGCGCCCCAGTGGTTCACTCCGCGGCTGCTCCGGGCCGCCGAGGCCCTGTCCGCCGCGCACCACCGTGACCTCGTACACGCACTGCGGGTTGCGAAACCGTCCGCCTCCTGACCGACACCGATCGCTCGGTGGCGTAATGCGATCGACTACGCCAACCGTGCAAGGCGCTCTTGCCCCACGGTGTGACGCGGCCTACGTTCTACTCCCTACGCATACCGTCTACGTGCGTAGAACTCGGCGTTCCCGTCGCGAGGAGCAGCTCATGGCCCAAGTCGTCCGCGCCGCACTCGTCCAGGCCACCTGGACCGGAGACACCGAGTCGATGATCGCCAAGCACGAGGAGCACGCCCGGCGGGCCGCCGCCGACGGCGCGAAGATCATCGGCTTCCAGGAGGTGTTCAACGCCCCCTACTTCTGCCAGGTCCAGGAGCCCGAGCACTACCGCTGGGCCGAACCCGTCCCCGACGGCCCCACCGTCCGGCGGATGCAGGAACTCGCCCGGGAGACCGGCATGGTCATCGTCGTGCCGGTCTTCGAGCGGGAGTCCGAGGGCTTCTACTACAACACCGCCGCCGTCATCGACGCCGACGGCAGCTATCTCGGCAAGTACCGCAAGCACCACATTCCGCAGGTCAAGGGCTTCTGGGAGAAGTACTACTTCCGCCCGGGCAACCTCGGCTGGCCCGTCTTCGACACCGCCGTCGGCCGCGTCGGCGTCTACATCTGCTACGACCGCCACTTCCCCGAGGGCTGGCGCGCCCTGGGCCTGGCCGGCGCCCAGCTGGTGTACAACCCCTCCGCCACCCACCGGGGCCTGTCCTCCTACCTGTGGCAGCTGGAGCAGCCCGCCTCCGCCGTCGCCAACGAGTACTTCATCGCCGCGATCAACCGCGTCGGCCAGGAGGAGTACGGCGACAACGACTTCTACGGCACCAGCTACTTCGTCGACCCCCGCGGCCGGTTCGTCGGCGACGTCGCCAGCGACAAGGAGGAGGAACTCCTCGTCCGCGACCTCGACTTCGACCTGATCAAGGAGGTCCGCGACCAGTGGGCCTTCTACCGCGACCGCCGTCCCGACGCCTACGGAGGGCTCGTACAGCCGTGACCAACCCGATTCCCCTGCACAGCCGGCACCGGTCCGTCCTGCCCGACTGGCTCGCGCTCTACTACAGCCGCCCCATCGAGCTCACGCACGGCGAGGGCCGCCACGTCTGGGACGCGGACGGCAACCGCTACCTCGACTTCTTCGGCGGCATCCTGACGACGATGACCGCCCACGCCCTGCCCGAGGTCACCAAGGCCGTCGCCGAACAGGCCGGGCGGCTCATCCACTCCTCCACCCTCTACCTCAACCGCCCGATGATCGAGCTGGCCGAGCGGATCGCCGCCCTGTCGGGCATCCCCGACGCCCGGGTCTTCTTCACCACCTCCGGCACCGAGGCCAACGACACCGCCCTGCTGCTGGCGACCGCGTACCGCCGCTCCAACCAGATCCTGGCGATGCGCAACAGCTATCACGGCCGGTCCTTCTCGACCGTCTCCATCACCGGCAACCGGGGCTGGTCCCCGACCAGCCTCTCCCCGCTCCAGACGTACTACGTGCACGGTGCCGTCCGCAGCCGCGGTCCCTTCGCGCACCTGGGCGACGCCGAGTTCACGGCCGCCGCCGTCGCCGACCTCGAGGACGTGCTCGGCCAGGCCCGCGGCGGCGTCGCCGCCCTCATCGCGGAGCCCATCCAGGGCGTCGGCGGGTTCACCGCCCCGCCCGACGGCCTGTACGGGGCCTTCCGCGAGGTCCTCGACCGGCACGGCATCCTCTGGATCAGCGACGAGGTGCAGACCGGCTGGGGCCGCACCGGCGACCACTTCTGGGGCTGGCAGGCCCACGCCCAGAACGGGCCGCCGGACATCCTCACCTTCGCCAAGGGTATCGGCAACGGCATGTCCGTCGGCGGTGTCGTCGCCCGCGCCGAGGTGATGAACTGCATCGACACCAACTCCATCTCCACCTTCGGCGGGTCCCCGGTCACCATGGCCGCCGGCGTCGCCAACCTCGGGTACCTGCTGGAGCACGACCTCCAGGCCAACGCCCGCCGCGTCGGCGGCCTGCTCCTGGAGCGGCTGCGCGCCATCGCCGCCACCGTGCCCGCCGTACGGGAGGTCCGCGGCCGCGGCCTGATGGCCGGTCTGGAGCTGACGAAGCCCGGCACCGGCACGGCCGACCCGGACGCGGCCGCCGCCGTACTGGAGGCCGCCCGCGAAGGCGGCCTGCTGCTCGGCAAGGGCGGCGGACACGACACCAGCGTGCTGCGCATCGCGCCGCCGCTGTCCCTCACCGTCGCCGAGGCGGAAGAGGGCGCCGAGATCCTCGAACGGGCCCTGCACAGCATCGTGTGACCGGGAGGCGCCGCACATGTCCATCCGCACCCTGATCCGCGGCGGTCTCGTCGTCACGGCCGCCGACGAACTGCACGCCGACGTCCTCGTCGAGGACGGCCGGGTGGCCGCCCTCGCGGCCCACGGCTCCGCGGCCGCCGAGGCCTGGACGGCCGACCGGACGATCGACGCGAGCGGGAAGTACGTCATCCCCGGCGGGGTCGACGCCCACACCCACATGGAGCTCCCCTTCGGC
>NZ_JBHYVA010000839.1:0-3243 GCF_042750055.1 Streptomyces sp. NPDC059456 | reverse complement strand
GGCCCCTCCGCCGCGGCGTGCGTCCGCCACCCCCCGCCCCGCCCCCCCCCCGCGTGGGGGGGGGGGGCGCCCCCCCCCCCCCCCGTGCCCGGAGTGCCGGCCCCCGGTGAAGGGGCCGGCCCGGTGGCCGTACCGGCTCAGTGGAAGAAGTGCCGGGTCCCGGTGAAGTACATGGTCACGCCGGCCGCCTTGGCCGCCTCGACGACCTGCTCGTCACGGACCGAACCGCCCGGCTGGACCACGGCCTTGATGCCCGCGGCGGTCAGGATCTCCAGCCCGTCGGGGAAGGGGAAGAAGGCGTCGGAGGCGGCGTACGAACCCTGCGCGCGCTCGGCGCCCGCCCGCTCGACGGCGAGCTTCGCCGAGTCGACGCGGTTGACCTGGCCCATGCCGACGCCGACCGAGGCACCGTCCTTGGCGAGCAGGATCGCGTTGGACTTGACGGCCCGGCAGGCCTTCCACGCGAAGGCGAGCTCGGCGAGCTCCTCCGCGGACAGCGCGTCACCGGTGGCCAGGGTCCAGTTCTGCGGGTCGTCGCCCTCGGCCTGGAAGAGGTCGCTCTGCTGGAGCAGTGCGCCGCCGGAGATCGGCTTCAGGTCGCCCGGCTGGTGCGGGGTGCCGTCGACCTTGAGGACGCGGATGTTCTTCTTCTTGGCGAGGATCTCGACCGCGCCGTCCTCGTACGCCGGGGCGGCGATGACCTCGGTGAAGATCTCCGCGACCTGCTCGGCGAGCTCGACGGTCACCGGGCGGTTGACGGCGATGACGCCGCCGAAGGCCGACAGCGGGTCGCAGGCGTGGGCCTTGCGGTGCGCGGCGGCCACGTCCTGGTCCACGGCGATGCCGCACGGGTTGGCGTGCTTGATGATCGCGACGCAGGGCTCGTCGTGGTCGTACGCGGCGCGGCGGGCGGCCTCGGTGTCCACGTAGTTGTTGAAGGACATCTCCTTGCCGTGCAGCTGCTCGGCGTTGGCGAGCCCGCCCGGCTGCCCGTCGGTGTACAGGGCGGCGGCCTGGTGCGGGTTCTCGCCGTAGCGGAGGGTGGACTTGCGGTCCCACGCGCCGGCCAGGAACTCGGGCAGGACGGCCTCCGGCTCCGGGGCGTACGCATTCGTGAACCAGGAGGCCACGGCGACGTCGTACGCGGCGGTGTGCTGGAAGGCCTCGGCCGCCAGCCGCTTGCGCGCGGTGAGGTCGAAGCCGCCGCCCTGGGCCGCGGCGAGGACGTCGGCGTACCGCGCGGGGCTGGTGACGACGGCGACCGAGGGGTGGTTCTTGGCGGCGGCGCGGACCATCGACGGGCCGCCGATGTCGATCTGCTCGACGCACTCGTCGGGGGTCGCGCCCGAGGCGACGGTCTCCCGGAACGGGTACAGGTTGACGATCACCAGGTCGAACGGCTCGACGCCGAGCTCGGCGAGCTGGCTCCGGTGGTCCTCCAGGCGCAGGTCGGCGAGGATGCCGGCGTGCACGCGCGGGTGCAGGGTCTTGACCCGGCCGTCCAGGCACTCGGGGAAGCCGGTGAGCTCCTCGACCTTGGTGACGGGCACACCGGCGGCGGCGATCTTGGAGGCGGTGGAGCCGGTGGAGACGAGCGAGACGCCCGCCTCGTGCAGGCCGCGGGCCAGCTCCTCCAGTCCCGTCTTGTCGTAGACACTGACGAGCGCGCGCCTGATCGGTCGCTTCGACGAGGTGGTGCTGCTCTCTACGGCGGTCACTGGATCGTTACCTTTCGTCCCTCAATGCGGTAGCCGTGCCGGGCCAGGCGCCCCACGACGTCGACGAGCAGCTGGCGCTCGACTTCCTTGATGCGCTCGTGCAGAGCGGCTTCGTCGTCCTCGTCCCGGACCTCGACCACACCCTGGGCGATGATCGGACCGGTGTCCACGCCGGCGTCCACGAAGTGGACCGTGCAGCCGGTGACCTTCGCGCCGTAGGCGAGGGCGTCCCGTACGCCGTGGGCGCCGGGGAAGGCCGGGAGGAGGGCGGGGTGCGTGTTGATGAAGCGGCCGCCGAAGCGGCCGATGAACGACGCGCCCACGATCTTCATGAACCCGGCGGACACGACGAGGTCCGGCTCGTGGGCGGCGGTCGCCGCGGTCAGCGCGGCGTCCCACTCCTCACGGGTCCCGTAGGCCTTGACCGGGCACACGAAGGTGGGGATGCCCGCCTTCTCGGCCCGCTCCAGGCCGACGATGTTCTCGCGGTCGGCTCCCACGGCGACGACTTCGGCACCGAAGCCCTCGGATCCGCCGGGATGGGCGTCGATGGCGTCGAGCAGGGCCTGGAGGTTGGTGCCGGAACCGGAGACCAGCACGACCAGGCGGGAGGCGGCCATGGGAGGCCCTTTCTGCGGGAATGCTTCCGTACATCTTGTGTGATCAGACGAAACCAGGACGCCCCCGGATACGGGGGACCCTACGAAGCCGCCGACCGCCTGCAACGATACCGGCACACCGGACAGCCCCCGAGGGACGGGGGGACGGGTGAGGGGTAGCGTCTGGCATACACGCCGCATACGACGCTCACGACCGACGCCACGACGTACTTCGACGTCCACGACACAGGGGAAGTAACGCACTCGATGCCGGACCGCCGCCAGCCCGACTCCTCCACCGACGACAACCCCTTCGCGGCTCCCCCGGAAGGCCGGCCCGACCAGCCGTGGCAGCCGCGCAGCGGTGGCGACGGCGGGGGCCGCCCGGGCGAGGACCCCGGTTCCGCCTCCGGGGGGCCCGTGCGCTGGGACCCGACGGACCCGATCCAGCGGCGCGCCCGGTACGCGCTGCTGGCCGGGATGTGGGGCTTCTTCTTCGGGATCTTCGGGATCCCGTCGGTGGGACTGCTGCTCGGCGCGCTCGCCCTGTACTGGGGGATCAGCGGCCTGCGCGGGAAGCCCGCGGCGGCGGCCCGGACCACCGCGGAGGACCTGACCTCCGGCGCTCCGGCCGCCCCTGCCGCCCAGGGCGGCCTCGCGGCCCTCGGACCGGCGGCCCGCCCCCAGCGGACGGCGGCGATCGGCGGCCTGGTCACCGCCTCGCTGGCGATCCTGCTGGCCATGACCTCGTACGGTCTCCAGCTGGCCTACAAGGACTTCTACGTCTGCCGCGAGGACGCCCTCACGAAGTCGGCGGAGCTCCAGTGCAACGATCTGCTGCCGGACAGCGTGCTCGGCAAGATCCTGAAGGTGCAGCAGTAGCGGCGGGGGCCGTGGCGCGCCGCGGCCCCCGCCGCCTCAGGCCG
>NZ_JBHYVA010000838.1:0-3250 GCF_042750055.1 Streptomyces sp. NPDC059456 | reverse complement strand
AGCCCCTGGCGAGATATCTTGTTAGCTATATCTTTTTAAGCCCCCCCATAAACCGCCCGACACACGCCCCCCGCGCTGGGGGCGCGTAACACCCGGGGTCGGGAGATGGAGCTCATGCACCGGGCCATGGGCTTCGCCGCCCTCGGGTTCCTGACCCTGGTGCCGCTGCTGGTGGTCGTCGCGGCCGCCGCCCCCGGCAGCGGATCCGGCTTCGGCCGCTGGCTCGGCCAGGCCCTCGGGGTCACCGCGTCCTCCCGGGCCCGGGTCGAGATGCTGTTCGGCGCGGCCGACCTGGCCCTCGAACGGACCACGGCCTTCGGCCTAGCGGCCCTCGCCGTCTTCGGCCTGACCTTCGGCTCGGCCGTGCAGACCGGGTACGAGAAGGTGTGGGACCTGCCCACCGCCCGCTGGCACACCATGTGGCGGCACGTCGTCTGGCTGGCCCTGCTGGTCTGCTACCTCGGGCTGCTGGTCGGGATCCCCGCGCCGTCCGACGACGCCCTCGGCACCATCCTGGGCACCACCGGCGACCTCGTCGGCACCTGCCTGTTCTTCTGGGGCTCCCAGCGGCTGCTGCTCGGCGGCCGGGTCCGCTGGCGGGCCCTGCTGCCGGGGGCGGTGGCGACCAGCATCGGCCTGCTCGGCCTGCGGGTCTTCTCCCAGTTGGTGTTCTCCCCGCTGATCGCGTCCAACGCCGTCACGTACGGCCCCTTCGGCACGCTGCTGGTCGTCCAGTCCTGGCTGGTCGGCGTCGGCTTCGTCGTCTACGGCGGCGCCCTCGTCGGCCGCCTGGTCCACGAGCACGTCACGGCCCGCCGCCTCCGGGACACCGGCCTGCCGCCCGGGTGACCCGCGCGGGCCCTCGCCGGGCCGTTCCCGCGGGGCTGCGTCAGGGGTTCGGCCGGGGCTCCCGCCCGAAGCGGTCGCGCAGTTCCCTCTTGAGGATCTTGCCGCTGGCGTTGCGCGGGAGGGCGTCCACGAACAGGACCCGCTTCGGGGCCTTGAAACCGGCCAGCCTCTCCCGCGCGTACGCCAGCAGCTCCGCCTCCGTCACCTCGCCGCGCGGCACCACGACGGCCGTGACCGCCTCGATCCACCGTGCGTCGGGCAGGCCCACCACCGCCGCCCCGGCGACCCCCGGATGCGTGTAGAGGACGTCCTCCACCTGCCGGGACGCGACCAGTACGCCGCCCGAGTTGATGACGTCCTTCACCCGGTCGACGACCGTGAAGTACCCCTCGGCGTCGCGCACCGCGAGGTCACCGGAGCGGAACCAGCCGTCCCGGAAGGCCTTCTCCGTTGCCTCGGGGTCGTTCCAGTAGCCCAGGCAGAGCTGGGGCGAGCGGTACACCACCTCGCCGGCCGTGCCGTCGGGCACGTCCGCCCCGTCCTCGTCGACGACCTTCGCCTCGACGTGGCGGACGGGCCGCCCGCAGGACTCCATCCGCCCCTCGTGCTCGTCCGGTCCCAGGACGGTGGCCAGCGGGCCGATCTCGCTCTGTCCGAAGCAGTTGTAGAAGCCGAGTCCGGGCAGGCTCGCCCGCAGCCGCTCCAGGACGGGCACCGGCATGATCGAGGCCCCGTAGTACGCCTTGCGCAGCGCGCCCAGTTCGCGGCGCCCGAAGTCGGGGTGGCCCGCGAGTGCGATCCACACCGTGGGCGGCGCGAAGAGGCTGTCGGCCCGCCCCTCCTCCACCAGCCCGAAGATCTCCTCGGCGACCGGCGCGTCCAGGATCGTGTTCTGCGCGCCCACCGCCAGGTAGGGCAGCAAGAAGACGTGCATCTGCGCCGAGTGGTAGAGCGGCAGGGAGTGCACCGGCCGGTCCTCCTCGGCCAGGTCCAGCGCCTCGATCGCGCTCTCGTACTCGTGGACCAGCGCCCGGTGCGTCATCATCGCGCCCTTGGGCAGCGCGGTGGTCCCCGAGGTGTAGAGCAGCTGCACCACCGCGTCCGCGTCGCCGTCCGCCGTGAAGGGCCGCGGATCGGCGAGGTCCGCGAGGAAGGAGCCGGGGGCGTCCCGCAGCGGCCGTACGGCGTGGTCCCGGGGGATCCGCCCGGCCAGGTCCGGGTCGGCGAGGACCAGCGCGCTCGTGCAGTCGTCCAGGATGTGCGCGAGGTCCTCGCCGGTGAGGTTCTGGTTGACCGGGACGTGCGTGAGCCCGGCCCGGGCGCAGGCGAGGAAGGCCAGCAGGTAGGCGTCGCAGTTGTGGGCGAAGGTCGCGACCCGGTCGCCGGCGGACAGCCCGTACCGCTCGCGCAGTACGGCGGCCCCGGTGGAGACGGCCGCGTCGAGTTCCGCGTACGTCCAGGTGCGGCCCCGGTAGTGGACCGCCGGCCGGTCGGGAACCCGTAGTGCGCTGTCGCGCACCAGCCCGTCGACCGTGCCGCCCCGCACCGACCACCCTGCCCGCTCCGACCGCGCTGCCGTCATGGCGTGATCCTCGTCTGCGCGCGAGTCCGGGGTCAAGGACCGGAACGACCCGATACCCAACGGGATGTTGACAGATCATCAGACCGGCTGCATGAGTGTGGGGGCACGCAAGCACCTCCTGCACCACGGGCAACCACGCCCCGTCGCAGGCCACTTGGGAGGCACGTTGCGCTTACTCCACGGACATCCCCGCACCCGCGCGCTGCTCCGGCGCGCCGCGCTCACCGGCGCGGCCCTGCTCGCCGTCACCGCGGCGGTCCCGCAGGCCTCGGCCGCGACGGCCGCCGCCGACCGCGGGCCGTCGGGCGGCGGCCTGTCCGCCGTCATCCGGTACACCGAGAACGGCATCCCGCACATCCTGGCCCAGGACTACGCCCATCTCGGCTTCGGCACGGGCTGGGCGCAGGCCGCCGACCAGGTCTGCGTGCTCGCCGACGGGTTCGTGACCGTCGCCGGCGAGCGCTCGCGCTGGTTCGGCGCGGACGCGGCCCCCGACGGCTCGCTGTCCTCCGCGACCGGGAACCTCTCCAGCGACCTGTACTTCAAGGGGGTCCGGGAGGCCGGCACCGTCGAGAAGCTCCTCGCCACGCCCGCCCCGGCCGGTCCCAGCCGGGACCTCAGGGAACTGATGCGCGGCTGGGCGGCCGGGTACAACGCCTGGCTCGCCCAGAACAAGATCACCGACCCGGCCTGCAAGGGCGCCGCCTGGGTCCGCCCGGTCACCACGCTCGACGTGGCCTCCCGCGGGTTCGCCGTCTCGGTGCTCGGCGGCCAGGGCCGCGCCTTCTACGGCATCACCACGGCCCGGCCGCCCGTCCG
>NZ_JBHYVA010000837.1:0-3256 GCF_042750055.1 Streptomyces sp. NPDC059456 | reverse complement strand
ACGGTGTCGCCGGGCTCGGCCCAGAGCGCCCGCGCGACCGAGGCCTCCAGGACGAGGGCGCCCGCCGGGGGGGGCGCGCCCGGGCGGGGGGCCGGCCCGCGGTGCCGGCGGGGGTGGCCCCCGCCCGCGCGGGCGGGCGGCCCCGGGGGGGGGCCGGCCCTCGGTGGGGGCGCCCCCCCCCGCCTGGGCGGCCGCCACCTGGTGGGGGCGGTGCGAACGGCCCCCCGAGGCCGCCGGCTCGCCGTCCAGGGCGCCGACCCGGACGGTGGCGCCCTCGGTGACCGGCGGCCCCGCGTCGTACTCCGGGAAGGCCGGGAAGGGCGCGGTCACCACCAGGTCGAGGGACGGCTTCAGCTCGCCGCCCAGCGCGGACCAGATCTCGGCGAGCGACCGCGACTCCGTCTGGATGCCGGCCACCGTCAGCGGCACGGACAGGCCCAGGGCCCGCAGCGAACCGGGCAGTTCGTCCGGCGGCAGCACCTCACGGGGCAGCAGCGTGGCGAGTACGGCGGACAGCAGCCGGTGCTCGTCCTGCGGGGTCTTCGTCCACGCCGTGACCAGGTACGACAGCCGGAACCAGCGCGGCGGCTGACTGCGCCGCACGATCACGTCGCGTTCGTCCCGCACCGCCACGTGGCCCCGCTGGCGCCGGGCCACGTCCTCCCGGATGTCGTACAGATAGGTGTTGACCACGGGGGCGTTGCGCCGGGCCGCCCAGTCACGGGTCGGTGCCTCGAAGGACACCTCGATGCCCGAACCCGTCAACGCCCCGCCGCCGAGGAGGCTTTTGAGTACCTCGTCCACCTCGTGGATCACGCCTGTGCCCCCGCTCTGCCCGCACGGCCGTTTCCGTCCGGTCCGTCGTCCACCGTCGATCGTCCCCCGGACGGCACCCCGGGCCCCAGGGGTACGGGGGACGGCCGGCGGGCAGTGCGGCCTGCCCCCGAGGACACGCCCGGCCGCCTTCGGTTGCCCGGAAGGTCAGATGTAGCCTTCCCGCAGGGCAAAAGCGACCGCGTGCGCACGATTGCGCAGATGAAGCCGTGTGGTGAGCCCGTGCATCACGTTCTTGACGGTCCGTTCGGAGTAGGACAGCTTGCCCGCGATCTCACCGGTGTCGAAGCCCTCGGAGACCAGGCGCAGGACGTCCACCTCGCGGGGCGTGAGCCCGAACGGCGCACCGGCCCGGCCCGCGGAACCCCGGTGGAGCGAGCCCACCTGGTGGATGAGCCGGCCGAGCAGATCGGCGGGCAGGTCCCCGTCACCGCGGGACGCGGCCAGCACCGCCTGCACCAGCCGTCCGGCGGTGGCCTCGTGGCGCCAGACGATCGCGCCGACACCGCACTCCACCACGTCCAGCAGTTCGTTCTCCCGCATCGCGCCCACCACGAGCACGGCGCGCGCCCCCTCGCTGCGGACGATCCGGCGCAACCGGGTCAGCGCCGCCTCGTCGAGCGCGTCCTCCACGAGCAGGGCCACCGTGCCCGGACCGGACTCCTCGCGCAGCTCGATCTCGGGGTGTCTGCGCAACAGGCTGATCGCGCCCTCGCGGCTGATCGGATCCGCGGCGGACACCGCCACGGGCACGCGCCGGTCCGCGGATCCGGAGCTCCGGCCCGTGCCGGGGGAGGAGATGGTCAAGGTCCGGGGTGAGTTGTGCAACCGATTCCCCTGTTCAGCGGCCCGCCGCGGAGCGCGGTCCGGTGGTGGATGAGCACCCTCCACCCTTCTGCGGGCACCCCGCGGACCGCAATCGTGGAGCACCACGAGCCGCACCACGAGACCGCACCGGCAGCCACCACGAGACCGGCCGACGCCGCACGCGTCACCGCAGGTCACAGCGGGTCCGGTCGGGGACGGGCCGGGTCCGGCGAGCCGACAGTGAGGTACGCCACTCCACACCACCCCGACCCGGATTTCGTCGTCTCACCCGGCGGGGAAGCACACCGTCCAGCACAGGAGGCACCGATGACCGGACCGCTCCGCGAACGCGATGGCGCCCGGGCACTGCTCGTGGCCGGGGCGGAGCGCGCCCGCTCCGGCTCCGGCGGCCTGGTACTGCTCCAGGGAGCCTCCGGCACCGGACGCACCGCCGTACTGGAGACCGCCGCCCGGGACGCCGAGGACCGGGGCCTGCGGGTGCTGTGGGCGCGCTGCTCGGCCGAGGACACCGCGGTGCCCTTCGCGACGGTGCTGCAACTCCTGGGACCCGTACCGGATTTCGCCGACCTCGCACCCGACGGCGACGACCGGGGGAGCGCCGCCCGGCTGTGGCGGCTGCTGCGCGCGTACGCGGCCGAGGGGCCGCTCCTGCTGGCGGTCGACGACGTCCACCTGGCCGACGCCCCGTCACGCCGCTGGCTGCGGGAGGCGGTGCGCCGTATCGACCGATTACCGGTCCTGCTCGTGGCGAGCGAACGGAGCCAGTACGACATCGACCCGGGGCGCACCGGGCTGGCCCGGTCCCTGCCCCCGTCCCTGGTGCGCACCCACACGATCGACCCGCTCGGCGACACGGCCGCCGCGGAGCTCGTCCGCGCCGCCGTTCCGGACGCCGACCCCGAGTGGACGGCGCAGTGCGTGCGCGCGGGGGCGGGCAGTCCGCTGCTCCTCCACGCGCTGCTCGACGACCTCGGCGGCCCGCAGACGGCCGGCCCGGCACCGGAAGCCGTCCCTCCGCTGCCGGACACCTGCGCCGCGCTGTACCCCGGCAGCTATCCGGCGGCCGTCGCGTGGTGGCTGAGCAGCGCGGGCGCGGCGACGACCGAGGTGGCCCGCTGCCTGGCGGCGCTGGAGGAGGCCTGGCCCCGGCCGGCACACGAGACGGACGGGACGGACGGGACGGACGAGATACGCGAGGCACACGAGGCACGCGAGACGCGGGAAGCGGGGAAACCGGAGGCGGCCGGGAAACGGCGCACCGGGCGCGCCGCGGGCGCCCCGGCGGGTACGGACGTGGCCGGGGTGCTGGCCGAGGCGGCCGGCGCGGATCCCGCACGGGTGGCCGGCTGGCTCACCGCGATGACCCGCATCGGACTCCTGCGCCCCGACTCCGCCGGCCTGCCCCGCTTCGCCCACCGGCTGCTGCGGGACGCCGTGCTGACCGGCTGGCCGACGGCGCGGCGGCAGGCGGCGCACCGGGTCGCGGCCGAGACGATGCTGCGGCGCGGCGAACGCGTCGAAGCGGTCGCCGCCCACCTGCTGCGCGCGCGGGGCGGCGGGGGTCTCGTATACCCCACAGACACTGCCGACCCAT
>NZ_JBHYVA010000836.1:0-3298 GCF_042750055.1 Streptomyces sp. NPDC059456 | reverse complement strand
GGTCAGCCGAGGTCGAACCGGTCGAGGTTCATCACCTTGACCCACGCGGCGACGAAGTCCTGCACGAACTTCTCCTTCGCGTCATCGCTCGCGTAGACCTCCGCGAGCGCGCGCAGCTCGGAGTTCGAACCGAAGACGAGGTCGGCCCGGGAACCGGTCCACTTGACCTCGCCGGTGGCGGCGTCGCGGCCCTCGAACGTGTTCGCGTCCTCGGACGTGGCCCGCCACGTGGTGCCCAGGTCGAGCAGGTTGGTGAAGAAGTCGTTCGTCAGCGACTCGGGAGTCCGGGTGAACACGCCGAGCGAGGACTGCTGGTGGTTCGCGCCCAGGACGCGGAGCCCGCCGACGAGGACCGTCATCTCGGGAGCGCTCAGCGTCAGCAGGTTCGCCCGGTCGATCAGCAGGTACTCGGCCGGCAGCCGGTTGCCCTTGCCGAGGTGGTTGCGGAAGCCGTCGGCGGACGGCTCCAGCGCCGCGAACGACTCCACGTCGGTCTGCTCCTGCGACGCGTCCGCACGCCCCGGCGTGAAGGGGACCTCCACGTCGAAACCGGCGTTCTTGGCGGCCTGCTCCACGGCGGCGCCGCCGGCGAGCACGACCAGGTCGGCGAGGGAGACCTGCTTGCCGCCGCTCTGGGCCGAGTTGAAGGACTCCCGGATCGACTCCAGCGTCCGCAGCACCGCCGCCAGCCGGTCGGGGTCGTTGACCTCCCAGCCGCTCTGCGGCTGGAGGCGGATCCGCCCGCCGTTGGCGCCGCCGCGCTTGTCGCTGCCGCGGAAGGACGAGGCCGACGCCCACGCCGCGGAGACCAGCTGCGACACCGACAGGTCCGAGGCGAGGATCCGGCTCTTGAGGGAGGCGATGTCGTCGGCGTCGACGAGCGCGTGCGTCACGGCGGGCAGGGGGTCCTGCCACAGCAGCGTCTCGGCCGGGACCTCCGGGCCGAGGTAGCGCACGACCGGGCCCATGTCGCGGTGCGTCAGCTTGAACCAGGCGCGGGCGAAGGCGTCCGCGAACGCCGCGGGGTCGGCCAGGAAGCGGCGCGAGATCTGCTCGTACGCCGGGTCCACGCGCAGCGAGAGGTCGGTCGTCAGCATCGTGGGGGCGTGGGACTTGGACGCGTCGTGGGCATCGGGGACGGTGCCCGCTCCGGCGTTGTCCTTCGGCCGCCACTGGTTCGCACCGGCAGGGCTCTGGAACAGCTCCCACTCGTAGCCGAAGAGGATTTCGAAGAAGCTGTTGTCCCAGGTCACCGGGGTGTTCGTCCAGATGCCCTCGAGGCCGCTGGTGATCGCGTCGGCACCCTTGCCGGTGCCGAAGCTGCTGCTCCAGCCGAGACCCTGCTGCTCCAGCGCAGCGGCCTCGGGGTCGGCGCCGACGTGGTCCGCGGGGCCCGCGCCGTGGGTCTTGCCGAAGGTGTGGCCGCCCGCGATCAGGGCGACGGTCTCCTCGTCGTTCATCGCCATCCGGCGGAACGTCTCGCGGATGTCGCGGGCCGCGGCGAGCGGGTCCGGATTGCCGTTGGGGCCTTCCGGGTTGACGTATATGAGGCCCATCTGGACCGCGCCGAGGGGGCTCTCCAGCTCGCGGTCGCCGGTGTAGCGCCGGTCGTCGAGCCAGGTGGTCTCGGGGCCCCAGTACACGTCCTCGTCGGGCTCCCAGACGTCCGCGCGGCCGCCGCCGAAGCCGAACGTCTCGAAGCCCATCGACTCCAGGGCGACGTTGCCGGTGAGAATCATGAGGTCGGCCCACGAGATGCTCCGGCCGTACTTCTTCTTCACCGGCCACAGCAGCCGCCGGGCCTTGTCGAGGTTCCCGTTGTCCGGCCAGCTGTTGAGGGGGGCGAAGCGCTGCTGTCCGGCGCCGGCACCGCCGCGGCCGTCGCTGATCCGGTACGTGCCCGCGCTGTGCCAGGCCATGCGGATCATGAACGGGCCGTAGTTGCCGAAGTCCGCGGGCCACCAGTCCTGCGAGCTCGTCAGCACCTCGGCGATGTCCCGCTTCACCGCGGGCAGGTCGAGCGTCTTGAACGCCTCGGCGTAGTCGAACTCCTCGCCGAGGGGATTGGCCACGGCGGGGTTCTTCGCGAGGATCTTGAGGTTGAGCCGCTCGGGCCACCACTGGCGGTTGCCGCCGCCCTGCGTCGGGTGCGCGGCGCGGCCGTGCGCGACCGGACAACCGCCTCCGCCCTCCGACTGCGCGTCTGTGACGATTGCATCATGGTTCTCAGACATGGGAATCCTTCCAAACCGGGCGGATCACGGTGCTAAGGAAATGCGGGCGGCGGAAGCGGCGGAAGCGGCGTACGAGCGCAGCTGCGTCGACGGTGTGACGTGACGCGGGGGCGGCTGTGACCCACAGGCCGACATTGCGCAACTCCTCGAGAGTGGTCCGTCACATCTGCGTCTCACTGCGGCACCGGAGGCTTCCCGTCCCTTGGCTGCCAACCGAACCGATCCTACGATGGACGCAATCCAAGTCAAGAACAATGCCAGACCCATATCCCCCGGGACCCGGGCGTCTTCGCCGACGCCGGGCGCCCCACCGAGCCAGAGTGGGTGATCCGCCATGAGTGACCTGCTGGAACGACTGCGAGGGCGTGGCTGGAGGATGACCTCCCAGCGACGTGTCGTTGCGGAGGTGCTCGAGGCACACCACCGCCCCCTCCCGGCCGACGAGGTGCACGCCCGCGCGGCGGAGCGACTGCCCGAGATCTCACGGGCCACCGTCTACAACGCCCTCGGCGAGCTGGTCGCCCTCGGCGAGGTCGTCGAACTGGCCACGGACGGCCGCGCGAAGCGCTACGACCCCAACGCGCACCACCCGCACCACCACTTGGTGTGCTCCCGCTGCGGAACGATCCGCGACGTGCACCCGACCGGCGACCCCTTGGCCGGCCTCCCCCCGGAGGAACGGTTCGGTTTCCTCGTGTCGAAGGCCGAGGTCACCTACCGCGGGCTGTGCCCGTCCTGCGCCTGACCACGGCGCGGGATGGGCACGGCCCGAAGCCGCGCTGCCGGGATCCGGCGGCGCGGTGTCACGGCGGGGTGCCGTCCTCCGCGGCGTCGAGCTGCCGGCAGGACCGCACGGTGGCCGACGTGGCCAGGGCCCGCGACATCCGCACCAGCCCCGACGGGCTGTTCGGCGAGATCAGGACCGGGCTCGCGGCCCGCGGCGCGGGGCGGCCGGGGGCCCCCCCGGGGGGGGGGGCCCCGGCCGAGGCGCTCGCGCGCCGGCGCGCGCGGTCGCGCGCGCGCGCGGCGGGGCGCGCGCGGGGGCGGGCGCGCGGGGGGGCTCG
>NZ_JBHYVA010000835.1:0-3304 GCF_042750055.1 Streptomyces sp. NPDC059456 | reverse complement strand
GGGGTGGGGGGGGGGCGGGCGCCCCGGCCCGCCGCGGCGCGCCCGCGGGGCGCCCCCCCCCCCCCCGGCCCGCCCGCGCGCCCGCTCGGCCCCGCCCCCCGCGCCGCGCCCCGCCCCCGGCTCGCTACTGCGCGCCCTGCTTGAACTCCAGCGCCGCCGCCATCCTGCCCAGGTCCTCGAACGAGGCCGTGCCCGTGACGACCGTGGCGTAGCCCTGCTCCTGCCGGACGAGGGCGTCGTACTTCTCGCCCTCCCAGCGCTCCCAGGCCAGGTCGCCGACCTGCTGCAGCTGCCCGGTGGCCTTGGCCCGCTGGGTGACGGACGTCAGGTGCTTGGCCGACGCGTCGCTGGACTGCTCGACGGCGACGTACTGCCCCTGCGGGTCCAGGAAGCCCAGGTGCCAGGCGTTCGCGGCCTTGCGGTCGAACGTCACCGAGGTCGCCCGCCACTCGGCCGGGAGCCCCACGGGCGCGGCCACGGGGTACGGCGCCGCGCGGCGCGCGGTGAGCGTCTCCACCCGGTAGTCGACCACGTGTGTCGGATCGGCCTTGTCGTCATGCGGGATGAAAATGTAGATCCCCGCGACGACGACACCGATCACCGCCAGCGACCGGACCATGTCCCAGACCGTCTGCTTGCCCTTCATACCTGCCACGTCACCATCGTCCCCCATGGCCCGGAGCGATCTCCGGCGGGGTCGGCGCGGCGACCGCAGCCGTCCGCAAGATGTCCGCTCACGCCAAACGCCTGACCGATATTCCGCTCATACGTGACCCGGTCTGCTCAATTTGTCGACGTGACGATAGAGTTCCAGCACCCTCACTTCCCGGCCGTCGCCGTACAGAAAGGTGCGCTCCGATGACCGAGCACAACCTGCCGCCCCAGCTCGAAGTCTCTCCGGAGGCCCCCGACCGCAACCTGGCCCTGGAACTCGTACGGGTGACCGAGGCCGCCGCCATGGCCGCGGGCCGGTGGGTCGGGCGCGGCGACAAGCTCGGCGCGGACGGCGCCGCGGTCAACGCGATGCGGACCCTGATCTCCACCGTCTCGATGAACGGCGTGGTCGTCATCGGCGAGGGCGAGAAGGACGAAGCGCCGATGCTGTTCAACGGCGAGCGGGTCGGCGACGGCACCGGCGCCGAGGTCGACATCGCCGTCGACCCGATCGACGGCACCACCCTGAACGCCAAGGGCATGCCGAACGCCATCGCCGTCCTCGCCGCCGCCGACCGCGGCACCATGTTCGACCCGTCCGCGGTCTTCTACATGGAGAAGCTGGTCACCGGCCCGGAGGCCGCCGACTTCGTCGACATCAACGCCCCGGTGTCCGTCAACATCCGGCGCGTCGCCAAGGCCAAGAACATGGCCGTCGAGGACGTCACCGTGGTCATCCTGGACCGCCCCCGCCACGAGGGCATCGTCAAGGAGATCCGCGAGACCGGCGCCCGCATCAAGTTCATCTCGGACGGCGACGTCGCCGGTTCGGTCATGGCCGTCCGCGAGGGCACCGGCGTGGACCTGCTCCTCGGCATCGGCGGCACCCCCGAGGGCATCATCTCGGCCTGCGCCATCAAGTGCCTCGGCGGCACCATCCAGGGCAAGCTCTGGCCGAAGGACGAGGCCGAGCGCCAGAAGGCCATCGACGCGGGCCACGACCTGGACCGGGTCCTGCACACCAACGACCTGGTCTCGGGCGAGAACGTCTTCTTCGTCGCCACCGGCATCACGGACGGCGAGCTGCTGCGCGGCGTCCACTACCGCTCGGAGACCGCGACCACGTCCTCCCTGGTCATGCGCTCGAAGTCCGGCACGATCCGGCAGATCGACTCCACCCACCGCCTGTCGAAGCTGCGCGCGTACAGCGCGATCGACTTCGACCGCGCCCAGTAGGAGCGCGCCGGCGGGCCGTGCGGCCCGCACGGCGAGAGGGGCGTCACCGCGTGCGGCGGTGGCGCCCCTCTCGTCTGCCTGCGTACGGGGTTCAGCCCGCGGCGGCTATCGGCCCGGCTCCCGGCGCTTGGCGCAGTTCCGCCGCGCGGCGCCTGCGGCGGGCCAGCACCACGCGGCGTTCGGCCGCGGTGAGCCCGCCCCAGACCCCGTACGGCTCGGGCTGGAGCAGTGCGTGCTCGCGGC
Source organism: Streptomyces sp. NPDC059456 (assembly GCF_042750055.1). Lineage (NCBI taxonomy): Bacteria > Bacillati > Actinomycetota > Actinomycetes > Kitasatosporales > Streptomycetaceae > Streptomyces > Streptomyces sp. NPDC059456. The sequence goes on along the minus strand of NZ_JBHYVA010000835.1, from coordinate 1,171 downwards.
AGGCGACCATCACGGGACAGCGGGCACAGACGCGCTTGGCGGCCTCCTCGCGGGAGAGCCGGGCCGCGGTCGGCTCCTTGGAGGGGGCGAAGAACAGCCCCGCCTCGTCCCGGCGGCACACCGCCTCCGCGTGCCATGGTCCGTCTTCTTCCCTCGCCGGCACCCGCGGCTTCGGTACGGCGGCCGGACGCGCCTGAAGGCTCTGTACGGCTGCTACCTGCAGGGACTGATGCGGCGGATGCTGCACGGTCTACTCCTGACGACGTGTACGCAAGCGAGAGACGATGCACCTGTCCCTACCCGCTGTGCGCGCCCCTATGCACTGCGTGGAGCACGCGCGCCGCCCGGGCGGAATTCGACCGAAACGCGACGCCGGCGTGCGTCCGCACGCGTGCCCGCGCCCCCGTACGCGCCCGTGCGCGCCGTCAGGCGTGCGGCGGCGTCCAGTCGGGGCGCCGGCCCAGGAAGGCGAGCAGCGAGCCGGCCGGGTCGTCGGCGGCATCGGGGCCGGGTACGAGCGCCGGGGCGTACGCGAAGCCGCGCAGGGGCTCGGCGAAGACCTCGGCCGCCGGGCGCAGGGCGGCCGCGAGGGCGGGGGTGAGCGGGGAGGGCCGGCCCGTGGCGACGGCGACGTCCCAGGCGTGGACGGCGGCGTCGAGGGCGGCGGCGCCGACCGCGCTCTCGGCGGTGACCGTGAACGGGGGCAGCGGTACGGGGACCTCCGCCGTGCCGGGAGCGACCGCGGCGAAGGCCTCGGCCGCGGCGGCCAGGGCGGGCGCCAGCAGCTGGGCGGGAGCCCCGACCGGGGCGGCGGAGGGTGCGAAGGGGTCCTCGGCCGGACCGGGTCCGCCGGTGAGGCGGGCGGCGTAGGCGAGCTGGTCGCCGGCGGCGTGCCGGAGCACTTGGCCGACGTTCCACTGGTGGCAGGGCGTCGGGCGGCCCCAGGCGCCGGCGGGCACGCCGTCGACGGCGGTGCGCAGCGCGTCGTGCGCGTGATCGAGCAGGTCCCACGTGGATGCGGTCATGGGCCGATCGTACGGGCGCCGTTTCGGCCAAGTCGGCTGATTCCCGGGAGCAGTTGCCCGCACCGGACGGCCCGGACCGGGGCGGCGCGGGCGCCGGGCTCCCCCCCCCCGGCCCCCCCCCACGCCCCGGCCGTGGTGCTGGCCCA
>NZ_JBHYVA010000834.1:0-3310 GCF_042750055.1 Streptomyces sp. NPDC059456 | reverse complement strand
CCCGCCCCAGCACCACACACACCCCCCCGATCTGGGCGGGGGCGCGCGCGCCGGGCCCGGCCCCTGGACCGTGCGCCCCGGCGGCGGGGTGCTGGCCGGCTCCGACCGCCCCGAGCCGCTGGCCGACGGCGAGGCCGTACGGATCGCCACCGGCGCCCGCATCCCCGCCGACGCGACCGCCGTGATCCGCAGCGAGCACTCCCGCGAGTCCGGCACCCAGCTCCACGCCGACCGGGCCGTCCTCACCGGCCAGGACATCCGCGCGCGGGGCCAGGAGTGCCGCTCCGGCGACCTGCTGCTGCCCACCGGCTCGCTCGTCACCCCCGCCGTCCTGGGCCTCGCCGCGGCCGCCGGGTACGACGAGCTCACCACCCGGCCCCGGCCCCGCGTCGAGATCCTGGTGCTCGGCGACGAACTGCTGACCGAGGGCCGCCCGCACGACGGCCTGATCCGTGACGCCCTGAGCCCCATGCTCGGCCCGTGGCTGACCCGGCTCGGCGCCGAGGTCACCGCCACCCGGCGGCTCGGCGACGACCCGGCCGGAGCCAGGGCCCTGCTGGAGGCCGTCACCGGCTCCGACGCCGATCTGGTCCTCACCACCGGCGGGACCGCCTCCGGCCCCGTCGACCACGTCCACCCCGTGCTGCACGAGGCCGGCGCCGAACTGCTGGTCGACGGGGTCGCCGTACGCCCCGGCCACCCCATGCTGCTGGCCCGGCTCGCAGGCGCACCCGGCTCGGACGCCGTCCGCCATCTCGTCGGCCTGCCCGGCAACCCGCTCGCCGCCGTCTCCGGGCTGCTGACCCTCGCCGAACCGCTGCTGCGCACCCTGGCCGGCCGCCGCCAGCGCCCCCGCTACACGGTCCCGGTCCAGGGCGACGTGCCGGGCCACCCGTACGACACCCGGCTCGTGCCGGTCCTGCTGACCGACGAACACGCCGTACCGCTGCGCTACAACGGTCCGGCGATGCTGCGGGGCGTGGCCGCCGCCGACGGGCTGGCCGTCGTACCTCCGCACGGCGCGCGCGACAGGCAGGACCTGGAGATCCTCGATCTGCCGTGGGTCTCCGGAGGATGTTTCACGTGAAACTGCACGGCCAGGACGCGATGGCCCGCGGCGCCGACGAAAAACTCGTCTCACGGCGCATCAAGCTGCCCAAGCGCGTCGTGGAGAAGCCCCTGCGGCAGGTCGGCAAACGCCTGCTGATGGCGCTGTTCGTGCTGTTCCTGACGGTCCTGATCGTATGGCTCGACCGCGACGGCTACCACGACAACGCCAACGAGCAGGTGGACCTGCTGGACTGCGTCTACTACGCCACGGTGACCCTGTCGACGACCGGCTACGGCGACATCGTCCCGTACAGCGACAGCGCGCGGCTGACCAACATCCTGCTGATCACCCCGCTGCGCGTGCTGTTCCTGATCATCCTGGTCGGAACCACCCTGGAAGTCCTGACCGAGAAGACCCGGGAAGAGTGGCGGCTGAACCGCTGGAGGAAGAACTTGCGCGAGCACACGGTCGTCGTCGGCTTCGGCACCAAGGGCCGGTCGGCCCTCCAGACCCTGCTGACCACCGGCCTCCGGAAGGAACAGGTCGTCATCGTGGACCCGAGTGCCAAGGTGATCGACATGGCCAACGCGGAGGGCTTCACCGGCGTGGTCGGCGATGCCACCCGCTCCGACGTCCTGCTCCGCGCCGAACTCCAGAAGGCCCGTCAGATCGTCATCGCCACGCAGCGCGACGACACCGCCGTACTGGTCACGCTGACGGCCCGGCAGATGAACCGGGGCGCGAAGATCGTCGCTGCGGTCCGCGAGGAGGAGAACGCCCCGCTGCTGCGCCAGTCGGGTGCCGACGCGGTCATCACGAGCGCGAGCGCGGCGGGCCGGCTGCTGGGGCTCTCGGTGCTGAGCCCCAGCGCGGGCACGGTGATGGAGGATCTGATCCACCAGGGAAGCGGACTGGACCTGGTCGAGCGGCCCGTGCGCAAGGCCGAGGCCGGCAAGGGCGTACGGGAGACCGAGGACCTCGTGGTGAGCGTGCTGAGGGGCCACCGGCTGCTCGCGTACGACGACCCGCACGCGAGCCCGCTCCAGCTGACGGACCGTCTCATCACCATCGTGCGGGCGGCACCGCCCTCGTCCCCGCCGGTGACGCTGGGCCCCGCCGACTAGCCGGCGGCCCGGCCGGGCCCGGCCGCCGGCACGTGGTGGCGTACCCTCCGGGCCATGCATGCGATCACCATCGAAGAGCCCGGCGGCCCCGAGGCCCTCGTCTGGGCCGAGGTACCCGATCCGGTGGCCGGTGAGGGCGAAGTCCTCGTCGACGTCGCGGCGAGCGCCGTCAACCGCGCCGACATCCTCCAGCGCCAGGGGTTCTACGATCCCCCGCCCGGCGCCTCCCGCCACCCCGGCCTGGAGTGCTCGGGGCGGATCGCCGCCCTCGGGCCGGGAGTGTCCGGCTGGGCGGTGGGCGACGAGGTGTGCGCCCTGCTCGCCGGCGGCGGGTACGCGGAGCGCGTGGCCGTCCCGGTGGGCCAGCTGCTGCCGGTCCCGGCCGGCGTGGACCTCGTGGCGGCGGCCGCGCTGCCCGAGGTGGTCTGCACCGTGTGGTCCAACGTGTTCATGGTGGCCTCGCTGCGCCCCGGCGAGACGGTGCTGGTGCACGGCGGCTCCAGCGGCATCGGCACGATGGCGATCCAGCTGGCCAAGGCGGCCGGCGCGACGGTGGCGGTGACCGCGGGCGGTCCGCAGAAGCTGGCCCGCTGCAAGGAGCTGGGCGCGGACATCCTGATCGACTACCGCGAACAGGACTTCGTGGCGGAGCTGCGGGCCGCGACGGGCGGCGCCGGAGCGGACGTGATCCTGGACATCATGGGCGCCAAGTACCTGGCCCGGAACGTGGACGCGCTGGCCGTGAACGGGCGGCTCGCGGTGATCGGGCTCCAGGGCGGCGTGAAGGCCGAACTCAACCTGGGCGCGCTGCTGGCGAAGCGGGCGGCCATCACGGCTACCTCGCTGCGGGCGCGGCCCCTGGAGGAGAAGGCGGCCATCGTCGCGGCGGTGCGGGAGCACGTGTGGCCGCTGGTGGCGGCGGGCCGGGTCCGCCCGGTCGTGCACGCCGCGCTCCCGATGCGGGAGGCGGCCGAGGCGCACCGGACCATGGAGTCGAGCACCCACGTGGGCAAGCTGCTGCTGACCACCTGACGCCCGGCCGGGCGGCCGTGCGACCGGCCGGTCCGGGGCCCCTGACCAAGTGACGAGGCAGAGGAAGATCAGAGTGTAGATCTGGGTGGGAGCGGGTTGATAT
>NZ_JBHYVA010000833.1:0-3314 GCF_042750055.1 Streptomyces sp. NPDC059456 | reverse complement strand
CATCAGGCCGCCCCCGTCCGCTCCGGCGGGATCCGCACCGAGCCCACGATCCGTCCGCCCGCCGCCCGGACGGCGATCGCCGCGTCCTCGGCCCACACGTGCTCCACCACCAGCAGCAGCGCGCAGCTGCCCCGTGCCAGCAGGTCCGCCGACTCCCGGATGTCCTCCGCCCCGATCAGCTGCGCGGCCTCCCGGTGCCGCAGCAGGCCCTGGAGTTCCATGAACGCGTCGAACTCCGCCGCCAGCACCTCACCGCCCGCGGTCTTCGTGACCACGAGCCCGTCGATGAGCCGTACGACCCCCGCTTTGCGCAGTCCCATCACGGCCTCGACCGCGGGCACCCGCAGTTGCTCCTCCGGGAAGGCGAGGACGATGAATTCCACTGGTCCCATGTGCCGCGGCTCCCACTCGTGACCGTTTCTGACGACTCTTCGGCACTCTATGACATAAGCGGACATACCATCCGTCCGCTTGCTACGTTTCCCGCATGACCGCTCTGACGGCAGAGGTGGCGGAGCCCGCCCCGCCCCCGCCCCCCGACGGCTCCGCGTCCCGGCGCAGGGGCGTCGAGCTGACGCTCCTCGCCGGAGCCGTCCTCATCTCGGTCCTCGGCCACCTCTACGTCGGCCTCGCCACCACCGGCCGCGTCCCCGGGGCCGCCGGCCGGTACGCCGCCGGCCTCGCCGGGGCCGCCCTGCTCGCGCACCTCGCGGTCCGGTTCCGCGCCCCGTACGCCGATCCGCTCGTGCTGCCCATCGCGGTCCTGCTCAACGGCCTCGGCCTGGTCCTGATCCAGCGGCTCGACCTGGCCACTCCCGCCCAGCTCACCGCCGGTGACCAACTGCGCTGGTCGGCGCTGGGCGTGGCCCTCTTCGTCCTCGTCGTCGTGCTGCTGCGCGACCACCGGGTGCTCCAGAAGTACGCGTACCTCTCCGTGGCCGCGGCCCTCGCGCTGATGCTCGTCCCCGTGTTCTTCCCGGCCGTCAACGGCGCCCACATCTGGATCCGGTTCGCCGGACTCTCCTTCCAGCCGGGAGAGTTCGCGAAGATCCTGCTCGCCGTGTTCTTCGCCGCCTACCTCGCCGCGAACCGCACCGCGCTCGCCCTCACCGGCCGCCGGCTCTTCTGGAAGCTGCGGCTGCTGCCCGGCCGGGTCCTCGGCCCGATCCTGGGGATCTGGCTGCTCAGCGTCGGCGTGCTGGTCCTGGAGCGGGACCTGGGGACGTCGCTGCTCTTCTTCGGGCTGTTCGTCGTCATGCTGTTCACCGCGACCGGCCGGATCGGCTGGATTGCGATCGGGCTGCTGCTCGCAGCCGTGGGGGCGTACGCCGTCGGCACCCTGGAGCCGCACGTGCACGGCCGGGTCGGGGACTGGATGAATCCTTTCGCCTCCATCGACCGCGGCGAGGGCCCCGGACAGCTCGCCCAGTCCCTGTTCGCCTTCGGGGCCGGCGGGCTCCTCGGATCCGGGCTCGGCCACGGCCAGTCCTTCCTGATCGGGTTCGCCGCCAAGTCGGACTTCATCCTGGCCACCGCCGGCGAGGAGCTCGGCCTGGTCGGCCTCACCGCGATCCTGCTGCTCTACGGGCTCCTCGTCGACCGCGGGTTCCGCGCCGGGCTCGCGCTGCGCGATCCCTTCGGGCGCCTGCTCGCCACCGGGCTCGCCTCGATCGTCGCGCTCCAGGTCTTCGTCATCGCCGGGGGAGTGACCGGGCTGATCCCGCTCACCGGCATGGCCATGCCCTTCCTCGCCCAGGGCGGCTCCTCCGTCGTCACCAACTGGATCATCGTCGCGCTGCTCGTCCGGCTCGGCGACAGCGCCCGCAGGCCCCGCCCGGCCGGAGCGGAGGGCGCGGCGTGATCCGGTACATCCGCTGGTGCGCGTACGTCTGCGCCCTGCTGCTCCTCGCCCTGCTCGTCAACGTGGCCCGGGTGCAGGTCTGGGAGGCCGCCGGGTACGGGGCGAACCCGGCCAACAAGCGCCAGGCCATCGAGCGCTACGCCCGGCCCCGCGGGGACATCCTGGTCGACGGGAAGCCCGTCACCGGCTCCCGGGACAGCGGGCAGCTGCTGCGCTACGAGCGGACGTACGCGAACGGCCCGCTGTACGCACCGGTCACCGGGTTCTCCTCGCAGACCTACGGGACCAGCCTCGTCGAACGCGCCGAGGACGCCGTCCTCGCCGGCACCGATCCCGGGCTCTCGGCCTTCCCGCTCTGGTACGACCTGGCGCGCGGCCGCCCGGCCGGCGGGAACGCGGAGACCACCGTCCGGGCCGGACTCCAGCGGGCCGCCTACACCGGGCTGGCGGGCCGGCGCGGCGCGGCGGTCGCCCTGGAGCCCGCCACCGGGAGGATCCTCGCGCTGGTCAGCAGCCCCTCGTACGATCCGGCGCTGCTCTCCGGCACCGGTGCGGGCGTGAAGGCGGCCTGGGCGCGGCTGAACGCGGACCCCGCCCGGCCGATGCTGAACCGGGCGCTGCGCGAGACGTACCCGCCGGGCTCCACCTTCAAGATCGTCACGGCGGCCGCGGCCCTGGACGCGGGGGTGGTCACCGATGTGGACGCGCCGACCCGGACCCCGGACCCGTACCCGCTGCCGGGCACCAGCACGCTGCTGCCGAACGCGATCGCCGGCTGCGAGGACGCCTCGATGGCGGAGGCGGTGCAGTGGTCCTGCAACACGGTGATGGCGAAGATCGGGGTCCGCGTCGGGCTGCGCGGGATGGCGGACGCGGCGCGCCGGTTCGGGTTCGACGACGAGCGGCTGCGGGTGCCCGCCTGGGTGTCCCGGTCGAACTTCGACACGGACATGAGCCCCGACCAGCTGGCGCTGTCCTCGATCGGGCAGTTCAACACGACGGCGACGCCGCTCCAGATGGCGATGGTGGCGGCGGCGGTCGCGAACGGCGGCGAGCTCAACTCCCCGTACCTGGTCGACGGCACCACCCAGGACGACGGGGACCGGATCCGGCGCGGGCGGCAGCGCAGCCTGGGCCGGGCGATGAGCCCGGCGACGGCGCTGCGGCTCCAGGAACTGATGGTGGAGGTCGTGGAGAACGGGACCGGGCGCAACGCCGCGATCCCGGGTGCGGTGGTGGGCGGCAAGACCGGCACCGCCCAGCACGGCGTCGGCAACGCGGGAACCCCGTACGCCTGGTTCATCGGCTGGGCCAAGGCCGAGGACGCGCCGCTCCCGGGGGTCGCGGTGGCGGTGGTCGTCGAGGACGCGGAGGCGCACCGCGGCGACATCAGCGGCAACGGCGCGGCGGCCCCGATCGCCCGGGCGGTGATGGAGGCCGCGCTGTACGGCCC
>NZ_JBHYVA010000832.1:0-3318 GCF_042750055.1 Streptomyces sp. NPDC059456 | reverse complement strand
GTTGTTATAATATATAGCGTGTGTTTGTTTGAGGCCCCGGGGTGTTGTGGTGGTTTTGTCTTTGGTTTCTTTTCGTCTTTCGGACATCGGGGGGGTTTCCGGCGCTCCGGGGATCCGGGCCTCGGCCCCGTTGTCGCTTCCCCTTTCCTTCCGGGACAGGGACCGATTCGCGCGGGCCAGCCGGTCCCGGTCCCTGCGTTGGCGAGGAAAGCGAGCTCGGGCGTGCGCTTCCACTCCGTGGGCATCGCGGAGCTCTGCGCGTAGGTGACCGGCTGCCCGAGGGGGCACGCCCCGGCACGGGCGGCGAGTGCGAGGTTGTAGACCTTTCGCACGCACCCGAACGTCCGGGACAGCTCTGCGGCCTGCGCATCGGTAGGGTAAACGCGGAACTTGAGTGCCCGCTCCACCGGTGAACTCCCCACGGTCCGGAAGCCAGGGACAGTCATGATCCGAACACAAGCCCGGGTCAAAGCGTCACGTGGCGGCACACCATCGCTCCGTGGCTCCGGTCTCAAGGTGCGTTTCCTCCCCGGCCCGAAAGCCGGGACTTCCACGCAAGGGGAATCTCGATGCCGTCAGACGCTTCCACCGGCCGCTGGTCGAGCCTTGAGCGGCCGCCGTTGAACGCCGCCGCGCTGGAGCGGGCCCTCGTCGCCGACGGGGGGCTGTGGTCCTCCGTCGAGGTGGTCGCCGCCACCGGGTCCACCAACACCGATCTCGCGGCCCGCGCCGCGCAGCTGCCCGAGGGGGCCGTGCTCGTCGCCGAGGAGCAGACCGCCGGGCGCGGCCGGCTCGACCGGAGCTGGGTCGCGCCCGCCCGGTCCGGGCTGTTCTTCTCCGTCCTGCTCAAGCCCGGCGACGGCGTGCCGCAGGAGCGGTGGGGGTGGCTGACCCTGCTCGCCGGCGTGGCCGCCGCGACCGGGCTGTCCCGGGCCGCCGGCGTGGACACCGCCCTCAAGTGGCCCAACGACCTGCTGATCACCGTGGACGGGGAGGAGCGCAAGACCGGCGGCATCCTCGCCGAGCGGGTCGGCGACGGGGTCGTCATCGGCATCGGGCTCAACGTCACCCTGACCGAGGACGAGCTGCCGGTGCCCGAAGCCGGCTCGCTGGCCCTGGCCAAGGCCGCCGTCACGGACCGGGAGCCCCTGCTGAAGGCCGTGCTGCGGTCCCTGGAGCGCTGGTACGGGGACTGGCGGGCGGCCGGCGGCGATCCCGCCGCCAGCGGTCTCCAGGAGGCGTACGCGGCGGACTGCGTCACCCTCGGCCGGCACGTACGGGCCGACCTGCCCGGCGGCCGCACGCTCACCGGTACGGCCGAAGCGGTCGACGCGGACGGACGGCTCGTCGTCCGCAGCGCCGAGGACCAGCACGAGGCCGTGGGCGCCGGGGACGTCGTACATCTGAGGTCGGTGCGCTAGTACGACCGCAGCTGCGGGGAGTGGGGAGTGAGCTACGGCACACCTGCCGTATGGTTTAGGCGATCCCGGTCCTCCCGGTGATCACCCGGTTCGGCAGGGCAGTGCGCACGTAATGGACAGGAGGCGGCCCTTGACCGTCGACGACCCTACGTCCGGCGCGTCCACTCCCGGGCCCGGTCCGGGAACGCCCATCGGACGTGACCAGCACACTCCCCACCACGAGGTCGACCACACCGCACAGCCGACGGCGGACCCGCTCGCCATCCGGCTGGAGCAGCTGATCCTCGGGGCGGAGCGCCGGTACACACCGTTCCAGGCGGCGCGCAGCGCCGGTGTCTCGATGGAGCTCGCCTCCCGCTTCTGGCGGGCCATGGGCTTCGCGGACATCGGGCAGGCCAAGGCCCTCACGGAGGCCGACGTACTGGCGCTGCGCCGGCTCGCCGGCCTCGTCGAGGCCGGCCTGCTGAGCGAGCCCATGGCCGTGCAGGTCGCGCGGTCCACCGGGCAGACCACCGCCCGGCTGGCCGAATGGCAGATCGACTCCTTCCTGGAGGGCCTGACGGAGCCGCCGGAGCCGGGAATGACCCGTACGGAGGTCACGTACCCGCTGGTGGAGCTGCTGCTGCCGGAGCTGGAGGAGTTCCTCGTCTACGTGTGGCGCCGCCAGCTGGCGGCGGCCACCGGACGCGTGGTGCAGGTGGCGGACGACGAGGAGATGGTCGACCGGAGGCTCGCGGTGGGCTTCGCGGACCTGGTCGGCTTCACCCGGCTGACCCGCCGGCTGGAGGAGGAGGAGCTCGGTGAGCTCGTCGAGTCCTTCGAGACGACGTCGGCGGACCTGGTGGCCGCGCACGGCGGCCGGCTGATCAAGACGCTCGGCGACGAGGTGCTGTACTGCGCCGACGACGCGGCGACGGCGGCGGAGATCGCGCTGCGGCTCATCGAGACGATGGAGGCCGACGCCCAGATGCCGGAGCTGCGCGTCGGCATAGCGTTCGGGACGGTCACGACCCGGATGGGCGACGTCTTCGGGACCACCGTGAACCTGGCCTCGCGGCTGACGTCGATAGCGCCGAAGGACGCGGTGCTCGTCGACGGGGCGATGGCGGAGGAGCTGGGGCGCACGGGCGCGGCGCCGGTCTCCGAGAAGGAGGCCGAGGCCGAGGCGGGCGGCGGGACGTACCGTTTCGCGCTCCAGCCGATGTGGCAGCGGCCGGTGCGCGGGCTGGGGGTCGTGGAGCCCTGGTCGCTGACGCGGCGGAAGCCTAAGATCCCCGGGTAACGTTCGTTAACCGGGAGGGTCTTTCGTGTCTGAGTTCGTGGCTGTGCGCCGGCATGACGACGGGGTCGCGGAGCTGGTCCTCGACCGGCCCAAGGCGATGAACGCCGTCTCGACGGAGATGGCGCGGGCCATCGGTGACACCTGCGCGGCGCTCGCGGCCGACGCCTCGGTACGGGTGGTCGTGCTCTCGTCGGCGGCGGAGCGGGCGTTCTGCGTCGGGGCGGACCTCAAGGAGCGCAACTCCCTGACGGACGCCGAGCTGGTGCAGCAGCGGCCGACCACGCGGGGCGCGTACGGCGGCGTCATGGAGCTCCCGATGCCGACGATCGCGGCGGTGCACGGGTTCGCGCTGGGCGGCGGCTTCGAGCTGGCACTGGCGTGTGACGTGATCGTGGCCGACGAGACGGCGGTCGTCGGCCTGCCGGAGGTCTCCGTGGGCGTGATCCCGGGCGGCGGCGGCACGCAGCTGCTGCCGCGGCGCGTGGGCGCGGCGCGGGCGGCGGAGCTGATCTTCACGGCGCGCCGGGTCGAGGCGGCGGAGGCGCTGGAGCTGGGCCTGGTCGACTCGGTGGTGCCGGCCGGCACGGGCCGGGCCGGGGCGCTGGGCCGGGGGGC
>NZ_JBHYVA010000831.1:0-3318 GCF_042750055.1 Streptomyces sp. NPDC059456 | reverse complement strand
CGCCCGCCCGCCGGGCGCGGCGCGGGGGGGCGGGGCCGGCGGGCGCGCCCCCCGCCGCGTCTCACTCCAGAAGGAACACCATGCCCGTAAACGGTTCACGCCTCGCGTGGGCTGCCACGCTGCTGGCCACCGCGGTGGGAAGCGGTCTCCTCACCGCGGGTCCCGCCACGGCCCTGAGCGGGAGCGATGCCCCGAACACCGGCTACGCCTTCGCGGCGAAGCTCAACATCGACGACAGGACGTCCTGTTCGGGCGCACTGGTCGACGCCCAGTGGGTGCTCACCGCCGCGTCCTGCTTCCGCAGCGGCTCCGCGCCCGTCCCGGCCGGCAAGCCCGCGGCGAAGACGACGGTGACCGTCGGCCGCACCGATCTCACCCGGTCCACGGGCACCGTGGTCGACGCCGTGGAGCTGGTTCCCCACGCGGACCGGGACCTCGTGATGGTCAAACTCGGCTGGCCGGTCGTCGGGGTGGCCCCGGTGAAGGTCGCCACCACGGCTCCCGTCGCGGGCGAGGAGCTCACCGCGCTGGGGTTCGGCCGGACGAAGACGGAGTGGGTCCCGGACAGGGCGCACACGGGTGTCTTCACCGTCGCCTCCCTCGACGGCGGTGTGCTCGGCCTGAGCGCGTCGGGTGACTCGGTGGTCTGCAAGGGTGACGCCGGTGGGCCGGCCCTGCGCCGGAAGGACGGCAGCGTGGAGCTGGCGGCCGTCAACTCGCGTTCGTGGCAGGGCGGCTGTCTCGGCATGGATGCGGCCGAGACCCGCACCGGCGCACTCGACGTCCGCGTGGACGACGTGGCGGCCTGGGTGGACCAGGTTGCCAAGAGCACCCCCGCGGTGCTGCTCCAGTCGCTGGTGCCCGACGTCACGCAGGTGATGGCCTCGGGTGACTTCAACCGTGACGGGCGTGACGACGTCGCCGCGGTCACCGCCGACGGCAACCTGCACACCTTCGCGGGCCGTCCCGACGGCACCTTCGAGTACGGCCGCCCGATGTGGCGGCCCGACGGAAGCTGGCGCGGTGCCACGAAGATCATCGGTGGTGACTTCAACGGCGACGGCATCACCGACATCGCCTCCGTCTGGAGCGGCGGCGGGCTCCGCCTGTACGCGGGGCGGCCGGACGGCAGCCTCGCGGAAGGCAAGGCGATGTGGCCGGACGGCACCAACTGGAATTCCATGCTCCAGCTCGACCGGTACCGCATGACGGGCTCCGACCGCGACGGGATCCTCGCCGTGTGGGGCACGGGTGGCAGCAAGGGGTCCCTGCACGCCTACTCCGCCGGCGCCGACGGCGTGCTGAACGGGCAGAGCCGCACGATGTGGCCGGACAACACCTGGACGGGCATCCAGAAGATCACCACCGGTGACTTCAACGACGACGGTCGCGACGACGTCGTCGCCATCGCCTCCGACGGTGCCCTGCGGCGCTACAGCGGCAACACCGCGGGCGGACTCGACGCCGGCGTCTCCATGTGGCCCGACACCACCTGGAACAACACGCCGATCGTTCTGGCCGGCGACTTCAACGGCGACGGCAAGACCGACATCGGCCGGCTGTGGAACAACCAGCAGCGCTTCGGCCTCTACAAGGGCAACGGCCAGGGCGCCGTCGCCGCCGGTGCCAACGCCTGGCCCGCTCCCGTCGTGCCCGCCCGCGGGCGGATCCGCAACGCGAACAGCGGGAAGTGCCTGGAGATCGTCAACTCCAGCAAGGACAACAGCGCCCTCGCCCAGCAGTGGTCCTGTCTCGGACAGGCGGGCGCGCAGTGGGAGTTCCGGCCCACCGCCACCGCGGGCGTCTACCAGATCGTCAACGTCAACAGCGGCAAGTGCCTGGAGATCGTCAACTCCAACAAGGACAACGGGGCCCGTGCGCAGCAGTACGCGTGCCACGACATCCCCACCATGCAGTGGACGATCAAGCAGGCCGGCAACACCGTGAGCCTGGACATCAGCAACCTCAACAGCGGCAAGACGCTGGAGATCAACAACTCCAGCAAGGACGACGGCGCCCCCGCCCAGCAGTGGGCACACGCCGCCGACCCCGCCTACCCGGGTCAGAGCTGGTACCTCTGACCGACCGGTGCCCCGGGCACACCACGGCCGGCCGTCCCGTCATCGCACGGGGCGGCCGGCTCCGCCATGCCCCCGCCGGCATCCGCTTCCCGCGCCCGTCACCGCCCCCGCCGCCCGGACGGGCTCAGTGCGTGAGGATGACGCGCCGGCGGACCCAGAGGCCGCTCGTCGCGGCGGAGAGCAGGAAGTCCGCGACGTCCGCGCGGTCGATCCTCCCGCCGACGCGTCCCCTGGTTCCGTCCAGCGGGATCCTCTCGTAGTCGCCCGTGGTCCCGCCGTTGCCGAACATCACGGGCAGGGCGATGGTCCAGGCCCGGTCGCTGCGGGCGATGGTCTCATCGGCGATGCCCTTGTCCGCCATGAGCGCGCCCATCACCAGCTTCGACGCACCGGCCTGGAAGCGGGACTGGCGGCGGGCGGTGTCGCCCGAGCCGAGGGCCGAGAGCCAGACGAGGCGCTCCACGCCGGCCGCGGCCATGGCCTGCACGACGGGGCCGGCGGTGCGGGTGGCGAGGGTGGACTTGAAGTCCCTGCCCGGTCCCAGGGCGCAGATGAGGGCCTGGCTGCCGCGGGCCGCCGCTTCGACGTCCGCGGCGGAGGCGGCGTCGCCGATGACGACGGTGACCCGCTCGTCGTCGCGCTGCGGCAGCCGGGCCGCGTCACGGACCAGTGCGGTGACCTTGTGCCCGGCCGCGAGGGCCTGCCGGAGCACCTGCTGGCCGATGGGGCCCGTGGCGCCGAGGACGGTGAGCTGCATGGTCAGGCCTCTTTCGGTGTGGAGGCCGGTCCGCCGCGAGAGACCCGCCGCCGTCGGCCGGCCGGGCGCCCCCCGTGGGCGGCCCGGTCAGTTCGGGGAGGACCGGGTCCGCAGGAGCTTGCGGGCGGCTGCGGGAGCGGAGGGTCCGCCACCGGTGCAGGTGCGGGCGGCCGGGGAGCCGATGACGTTCTCCTTCGGGATCCGCAGGTTTCCCCGGCCCTGGTCCCGCCCGGCGAGCGCGTCGAACTGCGGCGGCAGCGGCTGCTCGACCCGCTCGAGGGCGTTCATGGGGCAATCATCACTCCGGCCGGCGGCGGGCGCGGGTGCGACAGGCCCGTGCGGAGGACCGCAACGCCCTCGCCGTGGGCGGGTGGCCCGGGGGGGGTGCGCCACGGCCCACCACCGCCGGGGCGGCGGGCGCGGCGGGGCGCCACGCGCGGCCGCGGCCGCCCCCGGCCCCCCCCGCCCCCGCCCCCCCCC
>NZ_JBHYVA010000830.1:0-3318 GCF_042750055.1 Streptomyces sp. NPDC059456 | reverse complement strand
CCCGTAGACGAGCGGAACCCGGAATCCGCCTCCGCCGAGGATGGTCAGCCGCACGCCCTACCGCCCTTCACCGCGCCACGATCGGTGCCACGATCCGTGGCATCCGCTCCGCGGCCCGTGATCGACCCGTGTTGGAGGCCACCAGTGTCCCCCGCCGCGCGGCGGGCGGGGAGTCAGTCCAGTGACGGCACGGCGCGCAGCCGGGGGCCCTGGTGGAGCGGGGTGGCGCCGGAGCCCCGGACCGGGCCCGTCGCCGCGCCCTGCGGCGTCGACAGGATCATGGTGATCCGGGTGAGGCCCATCGCGTCCAGCATGCGGCTGGATTCGGCCACCATCCGGCAGCGCACGTGGCCCCAGCGCGGGTCCCAGTGGCGGACGGTGCGCACGGCTCCGTCGCGCTCGGCGGCATCGGCCCCGTGGGTGCTCAGCCAGTGCGGCACGCCGTAGCGGTAGGCCGCCTCCATGAACGGGTCGCGGGCCACCTCCTGGCGGATGCTGCTCAGGCCCTCGTCGTCCGGGGCCGCGGCGAGCGCGTTCGCGAACTGGGCCAGCAGCGGTACGCACCAGGCCGGTTCGTGGTCCTCCAGCACGGCCGCGGCGTCCGGGTGGAACAGCACGAAGCGCAGGAAGTTGTCGTCGGGCAGGGCGGTCGGGTGCGGGCGCACCGACTGGAAGAGCTTGTCGAAGGCCGAGTTGGTGAGGGCCACGTCCCAGCGGTGGTCCACCAGGAAGCTCGGGTAGGGCACGGCCTCCATCAGGGCCGCGTAGTCGCACAGGTAGTCGCGCTGGGCGGGGTCCTGGGGCAGCCGGTTCTCCTCGGCGGCGCGCCAGGTGGGCGGCGGGTCCCGGTCGACCATGACGCGGAAGAGCCAGAAGCACTGCCGCTCGCTCATCTCCAAGGCCTCGGCCAGGGCGAGGAGTTTGCGGTCCGTCCACTCCTTGACCAGGCCGCGTTCCCAGTTGCCGTAGGCGCGGACGCTGATGTGCAGGCGGGCGGCGACGTCCTCCTGGCTCAGGCCCAGCTCCTCGCGCCGCTGGCGCAAAATCTCCTTGCGTCGCTCCGACCGCACTGCGCCGCGTGCGGAATCTTCGCCCGCCAGGCGCTCCTCACCGGCTCGGGCGAGGCCATCGGACGGGCCCACCGCTGCGAGATGTGGCACCGAGAGCTCCCCCTCTTCACGGTCTGGATCTTCAATTTCCTCTGGCGATCCTGCTACCGACTTCATTCGAGTGTCAACTATCGTGGCAATTCCAGCCTCTTGACAGCTCATTCCCGCCACAGCTGTGGCAAGTTCTGGCCCTGCGGCAGGTCCTCGGCTAGATTCCAAAAGCCGACCATGTGCCCGTACCGACCCCGCCGCGATCTAGGAGAACCACTGGTGACAGACGGCTTCCCGGCTCCCGTCGCGGTGGCCAACGCGCCCCTGGCAGCCACCGTCACGCGCGTCGCCGAACTCGCGGGCAAGATGGGCCACGACCTGAACAAGGTCTTCGACCTGCGCCGCCTCTCCGAGGCCTCCGGCGTCCCCGCCGACGTGGTCAGGACCCTGCTGGACGGCCGGCCCGCCGGCGAGCCCTGTCTGCAGACCCGTTTCCTCCAGCGCCTCGACCTGCTCCGGCGCACCCGGCTGAAGCCGAACGGACGCCGCTACACGCAGCAGGAGATCGCGGACGGCGCCGGCATGTCCCGGCAGCAGGCGGGCGCCCTGATCAACGGCGACCGCAGGCCCACGATGGAGCACTGCGACGCGATCCAGCGCTTCTTCGGCGTGCACGCCGGCTTCCTCACCGCGCACGACGCCGACGCCCTCACGGACGCCCTCCAGCGGACCGAACAGCAGCTGCTCCAGGACTACGCCGGCCGCGCGCGCGAAACCGTACCCGCCGCGGCCGCTTCGACCGGCGATCCGCTGGCAAGACTTCTCCAGAACCACGGCGTCCGGGGCATCGCCTGGCGCGCCGCCCAACTGCCCAGTGACAAACACCGGGACAAGGTGACCGAATGGCTGGACATGCTTCTCGAAAGCGTCAAACCGAATGAATCCTGACCCAGTCGAGAGTCTGGGTCTGATCCTTGAGTCCTGATCCGGATCCGCGCCGACGGGGAGAACGGTGAGCATAGGCAGAGAGCAGCGCCGGTTGTGCAGCGAACTGGTGGCCGGGCTCCGGCTGACCGCGCCCGCGGAACCCGTGGACCTCTACGCCGCCCTGTGCGAGGGCATGAGCAAGCACCGCGGCCGCCGGGTGGACTTCCGGATGGCCTCGTTCCCGCCGGGGACGGCCAGCGGCCTGTGGCTCGACATGGCGGACCGCGATCTGGTGGTCATCGAGGAACGCACGGCGCCCGACCACCAGCTGGTCATCCTGGGTCACGAGCTGTGGCACATGAAGGCCGGCCACTGCAGCCACCACGTCGACGGAGCCGCCGTCGCCGCCCGGCTGCTGTCCGACGAGGCCGACCTCGGCGAGACGGTCCGGCGCGTCGCCGCGCGCACCCGCGCCGACGTCTCCGAGGAGACCGAGGCGGAGACGTTCGGTTTACTGCTGGGCAGCCGTTGCCGCAACTGGCTCGCCGGTTCCGCGGGCCACCGGGCGCCCGCACAGCGTGACCAGTTGGCGGGCCGCATCGAGGCCTCGCTCGGATACCGGGGGCACAGGAACGACCGTTGAACGGCCAGGACTACTACATACCGGCAGCCGCCCTGGCGGTCTCCCTCGCCTTCAAGCTGCCGGCGCTACGGAACAACTGGCGCGACCCGCTCCTGCGGTCGGTCTGCGCCCTGCTGATCCTGGCCGGATCGGTGTTCACCTTCGCCGCCCCGCCCACCATCGTGGCGGTCAACCGCTGGACCGGTGTCACCAACTTCTCCGCCCCGCTCGTCTACTGCCTGATCACCCTGTTCAGCGCCGCCTGCCTGGTGCTCATCGTGAACTGGCGCGGCGGTCCGCCCGAGGAGACCCGGCGCATCTCGCGCCGCTGGATGCTCGGCTACGCCGGCGTCGTCGTGGTGCTGGTGGCGCTGTTCCTGCTCGGCGAGACCCCGGTCGAGCGGCTGCGCGACTTCGACACGTACTACGCCAACACCCCCTACATCCAGCAGATGATCGCCCTGTACCTGACGGCGCACCTGGTGGCGGCCGTCGTCATGGTGGCCATGTGCTGGCGCTGGTCCCTCCAGGTGCACGGCTGGCTGCGGATCGGCCTGATGATCATCGTCTCGGGCTACGTCTTCAACCTCAGCTACGACGCCACCAAGATCTCCGCGGTCGTCGCCCGCTGGGCGGGCCACGACCTCGACGACCTGAGCACCTACATCG
>NZ_JBHYVA010000829.1:0-3334 GCF_042750055.1 Streptomyces sp. NPDC059456 | reverse complement strand
GCCCCCGCCCCCCCCGGGCGCACACCCCGCCCCTACCCCCCCGCCCCCCCCCCCGCCCACGCCGCCGACGCGGCCGAGGCCGCACACGACGCCGAGTACCGGGCGGCCGCCTCCCTGGCCGGAGCCCCCCGCCTGGCGGAACTGCTGGGCCTCCCGCCGGTCCCCGAAACCTTCCTCCCCCATCCGCGCTCGGGTGCCGCCGCGGACTCCGGCACCGCCGCGGGAACCGGTACGCAGGCCGGCACCGCCGCAGCCGCGCACGGCTCCGCCGGATCCCCCGGCGCCGCCGCGGGCGACGCGGCCGGCGGACTCACCGTCGCCGACCTCGACCGCAACGCCGACCAGCTGCACGAGATGCTCACCCGCGCGGTCGGGGCCGCCGAACGCCAGCTGTTCGAGCTGCGCACCGCCGCCGCCGACGACGCCCGCATCCTCGGCGCACTCGGCGACGGCGGCCTGCTGCCGCCCGGCCCCGACGTCCTCGCCACCGTCGAATACCTCGGCGAGCACGGCATCCCGGCCCTGCCGGGCTGGCGCTACCTCGCCCAGGCCGTGGACCCGGCCGACCACGCCGCCGTCCTCGCAGCCCGCCCCGAGCTCGTCGACGGCGTCGTCATCACCGACCCCGACACCCACGCCCGGGCCCGCGAGGTCCTCTCCGGCGCCGCCCTGCTGCCCCGCTCCACCGTCGCCGTCGGCACGGCCGCCGCCCTGCTGGCCCCGGTACCGCCCGTCGACGCGGATTCGGCGGTCTCCGGCATCTTCATCGTCTCGCCGAACCCGGCCATGCACGACGAACAGGCCGCCGACGAGGAGCGCCGGGCAGTGCGGGCCCGCGCCACCGCCCGCGACACCGAGATCCGCGACCTGGCCGCCCGCCTCGGCGGCGACCGGGAACTCGCCGCCCGCCTCGCCTCCTGGCGCACCGGCTGCCCGGCCGGCCGCCTCGCCGAGCTCGCCCGGCAGGCCGAGGCGGCCCGCGGTTTCGCGGAGGAGGCCGACACCGAACTCGCGGAAGCCCGTACCGTGCGCGCCGAGGCCGACGAGGCCGCCGCCGACGCCGCCCGCGTCCGCGACGAGCGCCAGGACTCCGCCCAGCGGGCCCGCCGCGCCGCCGACGCCCTCGCCGGACTCGCCTTCCGCCTGCGCGAGCGCGCCGGCTGGCAGGCCAAGGTCCGCGAACTCGCCGACGACGCCGCCGAGTCCGAAGCCCGTGCCGAGGTCTGCCTGGACCGGGCCCGGGCCGCCGACGAGGACCGCCGCGCCGCCCAGCGCGCCGCCGACGACGCCCGCCGCACCGCCCGCGCCCTGCGCGCCGAGCGAGCCGAGATCGCCGGCGCCCCCGAATCGCTGCCCGAGGACGACGGCACCGCCAAGGCGCCGCTGCCCGACCTCCGCGAGGCCTACCGGGCCGCCTCCCGGCTGTACGAGAAGGTCGGCGTCGGAGCCGACCTGCGCGCCGAACAGGCCCGCGCCGAAAGCGACGAGAGCGCCGCCCTCGCCGAACTCGACCGGCTCACCAACAAGGTCCGCACCCGCGCCGCCCAGCTCCTCGAAGGCACCGACGGCGCCGACGGCCCCTCCCGGCAGGCGGCCGCCGCCCGCGCCGAGTCCCTCGTCCAGATGCTGGAGACCCGCGCGCAAGTCGCCAGCGAGCAGCTCGGCCGGCTCCGCGGCGAGGCCGAACGGCACGCCCCCACCGAGGGCGAGGCGCACACCGAGCTGCCCGAGGAACTGGTCCCCGCCGACGTCGAGCAGGCCCAGGCGCTGCTGCGCACCGCCACCGCCCAGCTCGCCGCGCACACCGCGGCCGTGGAGACCGCCCGGGCCGCCCACGCCGACCTGCTGCGAGCCCACCGCACCGCCGAGGACGGCGCCGGCGGCTTCGACGAGACCGCGGCGCTGCTGCGGGACCTGCTGCGCGACCACACCCACCAGGACGACGAGCAGGAACCGGCGGCCCACCCGGGCACGCTGGAGGAGGCCCGGCAGTCCGCCGCCGAGGCGCGCCGCTCCCTGCGCGGCTGCGCGGCCGACCTCTCGGCCGCCGAGTCGGCGGTCCGCGAGGCGAGCGACATCCTGGTCCGCCACGCCAACGCCAACCGGTACGAGCAGGTCCGCACCCCCGCGCGCCAGCAGATCCGCGAACTGCCCGCCTCCGCCCTGCCCGAGCACGCCGCGGCCTGGGCGGCGGCCTTCGCACCCCGGCTGCGCGTCCTCACCGACGAGCTGGCCCAGCTGGAACGCAACCGCGACAGCATCGTCGACCGCCTCCGCGGACTCGTCGAGTCCGCCCTGGCCACCCTGCGCTCCGCCCAGCGGCTCTCCCAGCTCCCCGAAGGCCTGGGGGAGTGGTCGGGCCAGGAGTTCCTGCGCATCCGCTTCGAGGAGCCGGACCAGGCCACCCTCACCGAACGCCTCGGCGAGGTCATCGACGAGGCGACCCGCGCCGCGGTGAAGAAGAACAGCAGCGCCTCCTTCGGCGAGGGCCGCCGCGACGGCATGTCCCTGCTGCTGCGCGGAGTCCAGGCGGCCCTGGAACCCAAGGGCATCGCGGTCGAGATCCTCAAGCCGGACGCCGTGCTGCGCGCCGAGCGCGTGCCCGTGGGGCAGATGGGCGACGTGTTCTCCGGCGGCCAGCTGCTGACCGCGGCGATCGCGCTGTACTGCACGATGGCCGCACTGCGCAGCAACGACCGCGGCCGCGACAAGCACCGCCACGCGGGCACGCTGTTCCTCGACAACCCGATCGGCCGCGCGAACGCCACGTACCTGCTGGAACTCCAGCGGGCCGTGTCCGACGCGCTCGGTGTCCAGCTGCTCTACACGACCGGCCTGTTCGACACGACGGCCCTCGCCGAGTTCCCGCTCGTCATCCGGCTGCGCAACGACGCCGACCTGCGGGCCGGCCTGAAGTACATCAGCGTCGAGGAGCACCTGCGCCCGGGTCTGCCCCAGCAGTCCGCGGAGACGGAGACGATCCACGGCGAGATCACGGCGACCCGCATGTTCCGCCGCTCCCCGGCCACCGCCTGACCGGCTCCAAAGGCCCACGGCACCCCCGGCCGGCCCCAGGGCCCCAGCCCTATGCCCGGCCCCGGCTCCGGCCGGCCCCAGGGACCCGACCCTGGGTCCCGGCCCTGGGTCCCGGCCCGGCCCCGGTTTTGGTCCTGGGCCCGGCCTCGGTCCTTGGCCCGGTCCCGGCCGTGGGCCCGTCCTGGACGAGGCCCAGCGGACCGTTCCCACCTTCCAGGCCGAGGAGGCCCGCGCGCAGTCCGTGGGCGCCCGCTCCATCGAGGGGTACGGGACGGAGCACAACTGGACGGTTCCGGGC
>NZ_JBHYVA010000828.1:0-3341 GCF_042750055.1 Streptomyces sp. NPDC059456 | reverse complement strand
ACGTCCTGGTGGGCGAACGCCGCCAGGTCCGCCTCCCGGACCCGCTCCACGACCTCCCGGAACGTCGGATCGCCCGAGACGTCGGTCCGCAGGACGAGCGTGTTCACGAAGAACCCGACCATGTCATCGACGGCGTCGTCGGTACGGCCGGCGATCGGCGTCCCGATCGGGACGTCTTCCCCGGCGCCCATCTTCGACAGCAGAACCGCCAGAGCGGCCTGCACCGTCATGAACACGCTCGCCCCGCACGACCGGGACAGCTCCACCAGACGGGCATGGGCCTCCGCCGGAACACGGAACCCCACCGCGGCGCCCTCGTGCGAGGCGACAGCAGGGCGCGGGTAGTCCACCGGCAGCTCCAGCTGCTCCGGAAGACCGGCCAGCGCCTGCTCCCAGTACGCGACCTGGGCGGCGATCACACTGTCCGGATCGTCCTCGTCACCGAGGACCTCACGCTGCCACAGCGTGTAGTCCGCATACTGCACCTCAAGCTCTTCCCATGCCGGGGCATCCCCCTGGCAACGCGCCGCGTACGCCTGCGACAGATCCTTCGCCAACGGCGCCACCGACCAGCCGTCCGCCGCAATGTGATGGACCACCATCACCAGAACCCACTCATCCAGGGCGTCCGTGACCTCCAGCAGGCTCACCCGCCACGGCAGATCCCGCTCCAGGTCGAAGCCGGCACCGGTCACCTGCGCCACCACGGCCGCAACATCACCAGCCGACACGGGCTGCACCACGACATCGGGAATCCCCGCGGCACCCTGCCGGATCTCCTGCCGAGGCTCGCCGTCCACCTGCGGGAACACCGTCCGCAGACTCTCGTGCCGACCAGCGACGTCCGCCAGCGCGGCCCGCAGCGCCTCCACGTCCAGCGCGCCGGTCAGACGCAGCACGAGCGGAATGTTGTACGTCGCGGAGACGCCTTCGAGCTGGCCCAGGAACCACAGACGACGCTGCGCGAACGACACCGGAAGAACCTCCGGCCGCACCCGCCGCCCCAGCGGCTCCCGGACCTGACCACCCTCGTCGAGCCGCTCCACCAACCCGGCGACGGTCGGAGCCTCGAACAACGAGCGAATACTCACCTCGACCCCGAGGACGGACCGGATCCGGCTCACCAGCCGGGTCGCCAGCAGCGAATGCCCACCCAACTCGAAGAAACCGTCATCGATCGACACCACGTCCACCCCGAGGACCTCGGCGAACAAGCCGCACAGGATCTCCTCCCGCGGCGACCGCGGTCCGCGGCCCACACCTCCCGCCGTGAACTCCGGGACGGGCAGGGCATGCCGGTCCAGCTTGCCGTTCGCCGTCAACGGCAGGGCATCGAGCGCGACGAACGCCGACGGCACCATGTAGTCCGGCAGCCGCTCCGCAACGAACCCGCGCAGCGCGGCAGGGTCGAGAGCGCCGGTCGCCGTGCCGGCGCCCGGCACCACGTACGCCACCAGCCGCTTGTCGCCGGAGGTGTCCTCCCGGACGACCACGGCCGCCTGGCCCACGAGGGCGTGCTCGGCCAGGGAGATCTCGATCTCGCCGAGTTCGAGTCGCTGTCCGCGGATCTTGACCTGGTGGTCCCGCCGCTCCACGAATTCCAAGCGGCCGTCCGGGAGGCATCTGACGTAGTCGCCCATGCGGTACATCCGCGCGCCGGGTTCGTCGGAGAAGGGGTCGGCCACGAAGGCGGCCGACGTGCGGGTCGCGTCCCCGATGTAGCCCTGGCCGACGCCGACACCGCTGACGTACAGGTCCCCCGGCTTTCCCGGAGGGACCGGCTGGAGAGCCTCGTTCAGGATGTACAGCCGTATGTTTCGAATGGGGGTGCCGATGGTGACCTTCCGTTCGGCACGGTACTTCTCGCTCGTGATGACGGCGTGCGAGACGTCGTCCGAACATTCCGTGGATCCGTAGGCATTGACCAGCGGGATCTCCGGGTACCGTGCGAACCACCGCTCGCAGAGGCTGCCCGGGAGCGGCTCACCCGTCACGACCAACCATCGGAGCCTCGACAGCTCGAGCTGCACTCCCTCGGCGTCCCACAGGTCGAGGGCGGCCCGGAGGAGTGAGGGCACGACCTCCAGGACGGACACGCCTTCGTCGGTCACGCGCCGGAAGAGCTCTCGGGGGTCTGCCGCGACCGTCCGGTCGACGACGCGGATCCGCCCGCCGAGCATCAGCGCTGCGAACATCTGCCAGACCGAGATGTTGAAGGTCAGCGGCGCGTTCTGCATGACGTGGTCCGCTGCGGAGAGGTTCAGGTCCTCGATCTTCGCCAGCAGATGGTTCTCCATGCCGGCCCGGTGGACCATCGCTCCCTTCGGTCGCCCGGTGGAGCCCGAAGTGAAGATGGAGTACGCGATGTCGTAGGTCTCGGATCCGTTCGGGTACCAGTCGGCGCCGTCCTGTTCGTCGCCCATGACCAGGACTTCGACGTTGCCGCCCGACGCGGCCGCGATGGCCCGTGCCTGCTCAAGGTGCTTCTTCTCCGTCAGCAGGCAGTCCGCGCCGCTGTCGGTGAGGTACGTCGCGCTGCGCGCGGTCGGGGCCTGCGGGTCCAGCGGGATGTAGCCGGCCCGGCTGCCGAACACGCCCAGCACCGACCACACGAACGGCGCTCCGGGATCCGAGAGGATTCCGACGAGTGCTCCCACTCCCGTTCCGCGTTCCGCGAGATGCCTGGACAGTGCGCTCGCCCGGGACATCAAGGTCTCGTAGGTGACGTCTCCTTCATCGTCCGTGACGGCGACCGCGTCCGGCTGCCGGCGGGCGACGTCCCTGATCCTGTCCACGACGTCGCGGAACTCCGCCTCGTCACGCCGGCCGTGCAGGGCGGAGAGCACGCGCTCACGCTCGTGCGCGTCGAGGATGCCGACGCGTCCGACGGGGATCCGCGGGGTTTCGGCAATGGCCCGGAACACGAGGAGAAGCCGGCTGCCGAGTTCCTCCACCGCCGCACGGTCGAACAGGTCGGGTCCGTATTCCATGCGGATCTCGACGCTGTCCCCGGGCAGGACGCGCAGGTTCATCGGGTAGTGGCTTGCGTCGTGGGCTTCGGCGTGGGTGAGAGAGAGGGTGGACGTCGCCCGTTCGAAGGCCTCGTTCTCGACCGGGTAGTTCTCGAACACGATGACGGTGTCGAAGAGCTCGTTGGCCGGGGTCAGGTGGTGGATGTCGGTGAGCTTGAGGTGCTGGTGGGGCAGGAGGGCGCTCTGTTCGTCCTGGAGCCGCACGAGCGCCTCGCGTACGGACTCCGCCGGCTTCAGGCGCACCCGTACCGGCACGGTGTTGATGAACCGGCCGACCATCGACTCGATGCCGGGGATCTGGGCCGGACG
>NZ_JBHYVA010000827.1:0-3347 GCF_042750055.1 Streptomyces sp. NPDC059456 | reverse complement strand
CGCCCGCCGACCCGCCCCCCCCCAGACCGGGAGACACCCGTGCCCACCCGCGTACACCGCTTCCGCACCGGACTGTCCGCCGCCGCCCTCACCGCCGCCGCGCTCGGCGCGCTCCTCCCGCCCGCGCAGGCGGCCGGGACGGGCCCGAACCCCGCGGGAGGGCACCAGGACCACGACGAGCGCCTCCAGCGGCGGCTCGAAGGGCTCGTCGCCCAGGACGACGGCCCGCCCGGGGCGATCGCCGTGCTCACCAGGGACGGCAGGACGCAGGTGTACACCGCCGGTGTCGGGGACATCGCAACAGGACGCCGGCCGAACCTCGACGACCACATGCGCATCGCCAGCATCGCGAAGGCGTTCAGCGGCGCCGTGGCCCTCCAGCTCGTCGACAAGGGACTGCTCTCCCTCGACGACACCATCGGCGAACGGCTGCCCGGCCAGCCCGCCGACTGGCACCCGGTGACCCTGCGCCAGCTCCTCCAGCACACCAGCGGTCTGCCCGACTACTCGGCCGACCCCGAGTTCCTGAGCATCCTGCGGGCCGACCCCCGCCACCTGTTCGACCCGCGCACCCTCCTCGACTTCGTGGCGGACGAGCCGCTGCTGTTCCGCCCGGGCGCCCTGTACCAGTACTCCAACTCCGACAACATCGCCGTCGCGCTCATGGCCGAGGAGGCCACAGGCCGCCGCTACGAGGACCTCCTCAAGGACCTCGTGTACCACCCCCTCGGCCTGCGGCAGACCAGCCTGCCCCTGGGCTACCGGCTCCCCGGCCCGTACCTGCACGGCTACGACGTCACCCCGCCGGCCGAACCGGAGGACGTCAGCGAAGCCCTCAGCGCCTCGGGCGTCTGGGCCTCCGGCGGCATCGTGTCCACCCCGAGGGAACTGGGCGCCTTCATCCGCGCGTACGCGGGCCCCGACCTGCTGGCGGACAAGACCCGCAAGGAGCAGCTCACCTTCCGCCCGGGCGATTCCTCGGAACCGGCGGGCCCCGGCACCAACGCCGCCGGGCTCGCGATCTACCGGTACAGCACCCGCTGCGGCGTCCTCTACGGCCACACGGGCAACTTCCCCGGCTACACCCAGCTCGCCGCCGCCACCCCGGACGGCACCCGCTCCCTCACGTTCTCCATCAACACCCAGGCCAACAAGGACAACAAGCCCGCCCTGCTCGCCCGGCTCCGCACGGTCCAGGAGGACTTCGCCTGCGCGCTCCTCAAGGACCGCTGAACCGGCCCGTCCGCGGGAAGGCCGGGGGATACCGTGGAGCCGTGACGTGGGATGAAACGGAGTACCTCGACTGCCTGCGGTCCGAGCGGCGCGGCTACGCATGGGTCATGCGGCGTCACGGCGGGATGGCGCCGGAGGAGGCCATGGAGGCCGCCCTGGAGCGGTACCCGTTCGAACCGGCCGATGCGCCGTACCGCGGGCTGATCTTCCACGACGAGGCGTGGCACTGGGCGATGCTGGCGATCCACGGTGACCGCTACCCGGTGGAACACCCCGAGCTGGTTCAGCCGTCCGCCGACTACCGCGCCCTTCGGTAGTCGTTCACGCGGCGCCGTTCCGGCCGGGCCGGCCCGTGGCGGGCGACGGCAGCCGACGGGTGATCCGGTCGAACAGCTCCACCAGCGGCTCGCTCACGTGTCCGCCGAACTCGGTGAGCCCGTAGGTGACCTGAGGTGGCGTCGTGGGTTCGACCGTCCGCCACACCAGGTCGTCCTGGACCAGTGCACGCAGTGTCTGCGCGAGCATCTTCTCGCTGATGCCCTGGATGCTCTCGCGCAGCTCGAAGAACCGAAGGTCGTTGCTCCGCAAGGAGATCAGCACCCAGATGCCCCATCTGCTGGTCACGTGGTCGACCATGTCGCGCGCGGGGCAGTCCGTGTGAAACACGTCATACCGCCTGCCCGCGTCGTCGCGTCCGAGCTGCACGCTTCCCGTCATGTGAGGAGCTTACCTCCAGGTATGCCCTTACCAGAAGTTAGCCCAAGTCCTAGCGTCTGGACCGGACATGACGTGCACGAACGAGGAGCTGATCATGATCGTGGTGACCGGGGCTACGGGGAACGTGGGCGGGCCGCTGACGCGGGCGCTGGCCGAGGCGGGCGAGCAGGTGACGGCGGTGTCGCGGAACGCGGCGCCCGTCCCGGACGGCGTCCGCCACCTGGCGGCCGATCTTGCCGAGCCGGCCGGACTGGAGCCCGCGCTCGCCGGGGCGAAGGCCCTGTTCCTGCTGCTCTCCGGCGATCTGCACGGACCCGGGACCGGCCCCGCCGGGATCGTCGCCCGAGCCGCGGCCGCCGGGGTCCGCAGGGTCGTCCTGCTCTCCACCCAAGGCGTGGCGACCAGGCCCTTCGGTACGACGCGGATCGCGATGCGCGCACTGGAGGACGTGGTGCGGGAGTCCGGCATGGAATGGACCGTCCTGCGGCCGGGCGGCTTCGCCTCCAACGCCCTGTGGTGGGCCGGGTCCGTGCGCGCGCAGCGGGTCGTCGCCGCCCCGTTCGGCGACGTCGGGGTGCCGATCATCGACCCGGTGGACATCGCCGAGGTCGCCGCGGCCTGCCTGCTGGAGGACCGGCACGCAGGGGGTGTGTACGAGCTGACCGGCCCGGAGGTGATCACCCCGCGCGGGCAGGCGCAGGCCATCGCCGCCGCGCTGGGCTCGCCCCTGCGGTTCCAGGACCTCACCCGCGCCGAGGCCGAGGCCGCCATGACCCAGGCCATGCCGGCTGAGCTCGCGGGGGACACCCTGGACATTCTCGGCGCCCCGACCGAGGCCGAACTGCGCGTCAGCCCGGCGGTCCACGAAGTCCTCGGCCGCCCCGCGCACCCCTTCGCCGACTGGGCCGTCCGCAACGTCGGCGCGTTCCGCTGAGACCCTGTTTTTGTATTTAGCTCATATGCTAAATTCCTAAACATGAGCACATCAAGCGAAGACGAGGCGAGCGCGTTCAGGGCGCTGGCCGATCCCACGAGGCGTCAGATCCTCGAAGACCTGCGGGGCGGCGAGCTCGCGGCCGGGGAGATCGCGGGCCGGTTCGCGATCAGCGCCCCCTCCATCTCCCGGCACCTCGGGGTGCTCAAGGGGGCGGGGCTGGTCACCGAACGGCGCGACGGGAACCGCATCCTCTACGCGCTGGCCGAGGAACGGCTGGCCATGCACATCGGACGGTTCCTCAGCGCCGTCTGCCCCGAACAGGTGGTCCTGCGCCACACCACGGGGCGCAAGGCGGACGGGAGCGTGCCTGGGGCCCCCCCCGGCGCCCAGCCCGGCGGGGGGGGCCTGGCCAGGGAAACCCGAGGC
This sequence comes from Streptomyces sp. NPDC059456, assembly GCF_042750055.1. Classification (NCBI taxonomy): domain Bacteria; kingdom Bacillati; phylum Actinomycetota; class Actinomycetes; order Kitasatosporales; family Streptomycetaceae; genus Streptomyces; species Streptomyces sp. NPDC059456. The sequence goes on along the minus strand of NZ_JBHYVA010000827.1, from coordinate 34 downwards.
CACCACACCCCCCGCCCCAGCACGCCTCGGGGGC
>NZ_JBHYVA010000826.1:258-3349 GCF_042750055.1 Streptomyces sp. NPDC059456 | reverse complement strand
CTGGAGGACCGGCTGGCCCTGACGAACACCTCCGACCGGGAGCGCACCGTCACCCTGCGCGGAGCCGACGCCTACAACCCCCCCGACGGCGCCCTCGCCGTGCGCCCCGCCGCGGCGAGCGGCGCCGGCTCCTGGATCAGTTTCGGGTCCGCCGCCACCGTGAAGGTCCCGCCCCGCACCCGGGCCGTCGTCCCCTTCACCGTCACCCTGCCGCCCGCCGCCGCCCCCGGCGAACACCCGTCCGCCGTGGTCGCCACCGCGGACGGCCGCGAGGCGGGCGTACGGGTCCACCTGCGCGTCGGCGGCCCGACGCTGGCCGCCCTCACGGTCGAGGACGTCTCCGTACGCGGCAAGGGCGCCTCCACGGTGGTCGCGTACACCCTGGTCAACCGGGGCAACGTGGCTCTCGCCCCCGAACTGGCCCTGCGCGCCGAAGGGCTCTTCGGCGAGGTCCCGGGCCGGACCGCCCGCGCCCTGCCGGTGGAACTGCTGCCCGGTCAGCGGGTGTCGCTGACCGAGCCCTGGCCCGGCGCCCCGGTCCTCGACGACGTCGCCCTCACCCTCACGGTCACCGCCCCCGGCGCGGCGCCGGCCACCGCCACCGCCTCGGCGTGGTGCGTGCCCTCGGGGATCGCGGGCCGCACCGGCGCGGGGCTGCTCGGCCTCGGCGCGGTCGCCCTGGCCGCGCATCTCCTCGTACGCGGCCGGCGGGCCCGCGGCGGGCCGCCGGCGGACGAGGAACCCGTACCCGCGGGCAGCCGGGCACCGGAACACGAGCTGACGGGAGCATCCAGGTGAGCGCCAAGGCCGGCCCCAAGGTCCGGGCCCTCGTCGCGGCCGTGCTGGCGGTGTGCGCCCTGGCCCTGTTCCCGGCCCCGGCGGCCGCGGCCCCGGGCGCCGAGGACGAGCCGGTGGTGGCGCTCTCGCTCCAGGAGGCAGCGAAGGGCACCGAGATCACCGTCACCGGCACCGGCTGGCGCGCCAAGACCCTGGTGATGCTGCTGGTCTGCGGACAGAACATGATCGGCGGCACCAACAGCTGCGCCAACGCCGACGGGGCCGCGGTCTCGGTCGGCGACGACGGGCGCTTCACGGCCCGGCTGGCCGTGGCGGCGCCGCCCAAGCCCTGCCCCTGCGTCGTCGACGTCACCTCCGTCAACGGGGACCAGTCGACCGTCGCCGTCCCCCTGAAGATCACCGACCACCCGGTGGCCGAGCTGCCGGCCGAGTCCGGCACGCCGCGCCTGGCCATGCTCACCGGCGTCCGGCTCGAAGGCGAGGACGGGGTGCTGACCTGGTTCGGCGCCCCGCCCGGCCGGACGTTCGCGGTCACCGTCGGCAACCTCGGCTCGGCCCCGGTCAAGGACCCCGTCTTCCGGCTGGGGACCGCCCACGGGGTGTTCGCGCCCCTGTGGGACGAGGTCCGCTGGAAGGGCACGATCCCGCCGGGCGGCAAGGCGGAGGTCCGGCTGAACGTCAGCCTGCCGGCGGGGGCCCACGGGGACTACACCGTCTCCCTCAAGTACGGCGACACGGTGGTGGCCACGCAGCCCTGGGGCGTCGGCCGCCCGTACGGGGTGCTGCTGTTCTGGGGCCTGCTGCTGGTGGTGGTCCCGGCCGGCGTCTTCCGCACCGGCATGGCCGTCGTCGACAAGGTCCGCCCGCCCGCGGCCCGTGGCGGGGGCCGCCACCGGGGCGCCGGGGCCCCGGAGCCCGGCGGCCCCTCCGGGACGGCGGCCGGGCCGGACTCACCCGGTGCCACCACGGCGGTCCTGCCGTGGTTCACCCCGGACAGCGCGCCGGGGCCGGCGTCCCCACACGTACCACAGGCGTCCGCACCGTCTGAGAACAGTCCGACGACGAAGGGGCATTCGTGAAGACCCAACGGAGGGTGAGCGCGGCCGTGATCGCGCTGCTGCTCGGCGGCGCCGGTATCGCCATCGGGGCCGCTCCGGCCCAGGCGGCCGAGACCAAGTTCAACGTCAAGTGCGTGCCGCCGGCGGGCGGCGGTGACCCGGTGGAGGGCGAGACCACCGCCAAGGTCGGCGCCCCGGCCTCGGCGAAGGTCGGTGACGAGGTCGAGGTGTCCTGGGAGACCGTGAAGCCGGCCTCGAACAACACCGACCTGATGGACATCCCGCAGGACTCGGTCCAGCCCACCGGCTGGATCACGGTGGGCGGCGGGGGCGGCGAGCTGAAGGTGGTCGGGGAGAAGAAGAACCCGCCGATCCCCAAGAAGGCCCCCATGCAGATGTCCACGATGAAGGGGAAGCTGAAGCTCACCAAGGCGGGCAAGATCACGCTGACGCCCGGCAAGTACGACGTCGCGGTGACCTTCTCCTTCGGCACGTTCGTCACAAAGTGCGCCCCGACGGGCGCCGTGGGCGTCGGGGCCACCATCGACGTGGCGGAGGGCACCAGCGGCGGCGCGACCACGGGCGGGGCCACGACCGGCGGGGCGACCACGGGCGGGGCCACGACCGGCGGCGCGGCCACCGGCGGGTCCACCACCGGCGGCTCGACGAGCGGCGGGTCCACCGGCGGGGGTTCCACCAGTGGTGGCGGCGGGGGCCAGACCGACTTCCCCGGCAAGCCCGTCGAGGTCGCCTTCGACTGCGGCCCGGTGGTCCCCGGCGGCATCAAGACCCCGGTGACGATCAACGCCAAGAAGAACGGCGGCAGCTACGACCTGACCGTCAAGACCGCCAAGGGCGCGATGGCCAGCCCGATGGCCCTGCCCGCGGGGGCCCTCAAGCCCTCGATGAACGTCAAGCTCGGCGGCGCCGACAGCGGCGTGGTCAAGGTCTCCGGCCCTGCCAACGCCGAGCCGATCCCGGACAAGGCGCCGGTCAGCCTCAGCGACATGACGGGCACCTACAAGCCCGGCAAGACCGGCAAGGTCACGCTCAGCCCGGACCAGCTGACGATCGACGTCACGATGGCCCCGGGGTCCACGCCGATCAACGTGCCCTGCAAGGCGGCCAGCAGCGGCGGGGGGGGGGGTGTGGGCCCCCCCCCCCCCGCGGGGGGCGCCCGCGCGCCCGCCCCCCCCGGCGGCCCCCCCCCCCGCCCCCCCCCCCCCCCCGCGCGG
>NZ_JBHYVA010000826.1:0-248 GCF_042750055.1 Streptomyces sp. NPDC059456 | reverse complement strand
CGACACCACCGCCCAGGAGGGCGGCTCCGGCTCGCCGGCCACCACGGGCTCCACCACCGGCTCCGCCACCGCCTCCGGCGGTCTGGCCGAGACGGGCGCCGAGGACGGCGGCGGCATCAAGGCCCTGGGCCTGGTCGCCGGCACGGTGATCCTGCTCGGCGGCGCGGTCTTCACCTTCACCCCGTGGCGCCGCCTGCGCGGCACCCGGTAACCCCTGCGAACGCGGCGGCCCGGCACACCAGGAGGTG
>NZ_JBHYVA010000825.1:0-3352 GCF_042750055.1 Streptomyces sp. NPDC059456 | reverse complement strand
TCCGGCGATGCGGGCTGCCGGGAACGGCTGCCGGGGCCGCACCGCCGGGCCCCGCCGTCCGTCAGGAGCGGCTCCAGACCTGGGTCGCGGCTCCCCCTCGGCGGCGGCCCGCTCGGTCTGCCGGCCGATCGCGTCGAGGGCGCCCAGCGCCCGCTCCCGCCGCTCCCGTCCCGTGAACCACATCCGCAGCCGGCCGGCGGCGGGCCGGGCGTCGGCGAGCAGGGGTCCCAGCCCGGCGTCCAGCGCCCCGGCCGCCTCGACGGCCCGGCGGGCGTCCGGCCCGGCCTCGACGAGCAGCCGGAGGGCGGCCACCAGCGCGGTGGTCCGGGGCTCGGGGTGGTCGACGTCCAGGTGCACGGCGACGGTCTCCCCGACGGCCTCGGCCAGCTGCCGCGCGGCGCCGAGCGCCTGGTCGGCGGTCTGCTGCCCGACCCCGGGGATCTGCCGGAGCCGGTGGCGCCCGGCGTCCAGCACCCCCTGCACGGTGTCGAAGCCTGCCGCCTCGATGGCGGCCACCCGCAGCCGCCCCTCGGTGACGTGGGCCAGCCGGTCGACGGGGATCCGCACCAGCTCGGAGCGGGCGAGTTCCGCGTGGACCGGCGCCCAGGCCTCCCGTACGGCGTCGACGGCCCGCCGGTGGTCGGCCAGCAGCGCGGCGGCCGCCGCGTGCAGCGTCTCGCCCGCGTCGATCACCTCGGCCGCCCTGCGCCGCATGCCCCTCACCCCTCGACTGGGCCCGGCTGCGCCGGGTAACGCCTGCACGCAACCTACCGCCCGGCGCGGGACGCTCAGTAACCGTTCATGGCGGCGCCCACGGTGATCTGCGTCTTCATGCCGAGGTCCTTGTGCCCGTCGACCGGGCAGTACAGCTCGTACGTACCGCCCTTGAGGGTGATGCCGAGGGTCCCGCTCTCCCCCGGCGCCAGGGTCTTGGAGCGCTGCTCCCCGCCCGGCCCCTCGATCTCCAGGGCGTGCTCGTGGTGGCCGGTGTTCCTGAGGGTGAAGGTGTAGGGCCCCGGTGTGAACGCCGTCCGGGACAGGGCGATGTGGAAGTCGCTCAGGTCCGCGGTGACCGGGGTCGCGGCCGGTGCTGCCGGGGCAGTCGGGGTCGGCGCGACGGGGGCGGCGGGGGCGGCGGGGGTCGCCGCCGGGCCGGTCGCGCCTCCGTAGCCGCCTCCCCCGCAGGCGGCGAGCAGCCCCGCCAGTGCTCCGGCCGCCAGCCCCAGCCCCACGCGGCCGGTCCGGGTGAGTGTTCCTGTCATGGCTCGGCCCTCCGGTGTGTTCGTACCCACGGGATACGGCCGAGCGGCGCCGGCGGATTGGGGCCGGGGACAGGAGGGGGAGGCGGGGGCAGAATTAAGGGGTGTTTCCCCACGAACCGGAACCAATCCATTCGGGGAGCCCGAACGTATCTCCTGATGTGCAGAGAATGGGCCTCCCGCTCGGGCGTGCACCGGACGAGGCGTTGCTGTCGGGCCTGGCGACGGGTGATCCCGAGATCGCCGTCGCGTTCGTGCGCCGCTTCCAGGGCACGGTCTTCGGCGTGGCCATCGCCGTGGTCGGCGACGCGCAGCTCGCCGAGGACATCGCGCAGCAGACGTTCGAGCGGGCGTGGCAGCACGCGCAGGTCTACGACTCGCGGCGCGGCTCCGTACGGACCTGGCTGACGGCGATCGCACACCACCTGGCGATCGACGCGGTCCGGGCCCGCCGGGCCAGTCCGGTCGCCCCCGAGGACCTGGACGCCCTCCTCGACATCGTGACGGAGACCCCCGAACAGCACGCGGTCGCCGCCGAGACGTCGGCCGGGATCCGGGCGGCGGTGGCGGCCCTGCCCCGGGAGCAGGCCCGCGCACTGGTGATGGCGGGCATCTACGGGCTGACCGCACAGCAGATCGCCGACATGGAGCAGGTCCCGCTGGGGACGGCGAAGACGCGGATCCGGACGGCGATGCACAAGCTGCGCAGGACCCTGGGGGCGGAGGAGAGCCGGCGATGAGCGAGATGAGCTGCGAGCAGCTGAGGGAGCTCGACGCCGAGCTGGCGTTGGGCATCCTCCCGGCCCGGGAGCGCGCCCGGGCGGTCGCCCACCTGGACCACTGCGCCGGCTGCCGGGGACACATCGAGCAGCTGGCCCTGGTCGGCGACGGGCTGCTCGGCCTGCTGCCGGGCACGGAGCCGCCGGTCGGCTTCGAGAGCCGCGTCACCGCCGCCCTCCTGCCGCCCCCGGCGCCGGAACCGTCCCGGGTGCCGGTGCCGGCACGGTCGCCCGGCCGGCGGTGGCTGATGCAGCCCCGGGTCGCGGCCGTGGCGGCGGCCCTGGCCGTGGCCTGCGGCTTCGGCGGCTGGGCGGCGGGCACGGCGATCGAGCAGGCCGCCGCGCCGGTGTCCCCGGCGGCCCGCGCGAACGCCCAGCTGATGCAGGCGCCGCTGATCACGAACGGCCGGGAGGTGGGCCGGGTCTTCGCCCATCCGGGCACGAAGGGCTGGGTGTACATGTCGGTGGACCTGGAGAAGCCGATGCCCGAGGTCAGCTGCGTCCTCGACCACACGGACGGCACGATGACCCGCCTCGGCACGTTCTCGCTCCGGGACGGCTACGGCTACTGGGTCGCCACGACCGACGTCAACGCCACGACCCTCGCGGGCGCCCGCCTCCTCACCCCGGAGGGCTCGGTCCTCGCGGCGGCCCACTTCACCCAGCCGATCACCTAGGGTGACGCTCCGACGTGCGTGAGCGACACCCCGGTGCCAGGGTGGTGGACGTCCCCCTCACCCTCTTCGAGGAGCGAAACCGGCATGGCGAAGAAGCAGCCGCCCCAGGACAAGGCCAACAAGCTCAAGGAGCAGGCCAAGCAGAAGACGCAGGAAGCCAAGCAGGGGAAGAACCCCATGTCCGAGGACATGGACCGGGAGGACATGGGCATGGAAATGCCCCAGGACCGCCCCCGCCCCTCCCACACCCCCCGCACCCGCTAGGCCGCCACGGCGAAGGGGCCGGCTCCCCACGGAGCCGCCCCTGCGCACGTCACGTCAGCGCCGCGTCATCCGCTCAGCTGTTGAAGCGGAAAAATGACGTCGCCCCAGAGGTGGCCGCACGGCCACCTCGTCACCATGCTCACGGTCGCACTCATGGAGCAGGTGCCCGCCGACACCAGAGCCGGCCGCATGGTGCATCGAGGACGAGGGCGGGGCACCGGCCGTCCACGTCCACGAGCTCGGCGGACCCACCGTCGCCTACGCGCCCGCCGGTATCTTCCAGCGCCCCGTGCCCTTCGAGATCAGCCTGGACCTCGACGGAATGCGGAAGGGGGGGGGGGGCGCGAGGGTTGGGCACACCCCCCCCCGGGGA